>JBOGXG010000094.1:0-11135 GCA_050694195.1 Actinomycetota bacterium
CCGGGATCGACATCGGCGACTATTACGAGCAACCGGTCGAAGCGTTCACCTTCGATGGTGAGCTTCAGTGCATGCCTCAGAACATCTCGTCTCTGGTCGTCTACTACAACACCGCTCTGTTCAAGGAGGCGGGCATCGATCGGCCGCCCGCCGATTGGACGTGGGAGGACTTCCGCGATGTCGCCGAGCGGCTGACGGATGGGGACGTGAGGGGTGTCGGCATCGATCCGGAGATCATCCGCATCGCGCCCTTCGTCTGGTCCAACGGCGGCGAGATCGTGGACGATCTCGATTCACCAACCCGCTTCACCCTCGATCAACCCGAGGCCCGCGAGGCCCTGGAGTTCGTGGTCGGGCTCGCCCGCGGCGGCTTCATCCCGAACGAGGAGGAGCTGGCCGCCCAGGATCCCGAGACCCGTTTCGTCACCGGCAGGCTCGGGATGCTGCTGTCGTCTCGCAGGGACACACCCGTGTTCCGCGAATCCCTGGATCTCGGATGGGACGTCTTGCCGCTGCCGGTCGCGAGGGAGCCGTCGACGATCCTTCACTCCGACGCTTACTGCATCTCGCGGGGCACCGATCAACTCGAGGCGGCTCTCGACTTCGTCGGCTTCGCCGTCGGAGATGACGGTCAGACGCTGACTGCGCTTGCCGGCCGCACGGTTCCTTCCCTCGAATCGGTCGCGACGAGCGGCGCGTTCCTCAACCCGAGTCAGCCCCCGCGGCACCCTCGCGTCTTCCTCGCCTCGATCCCCGTCATGCAGCGCACCCCCGTCATCCCGACGTGGCCCGAGATCGAAGACGTCTCCACTGAGATCATCACGCGCGCCTTCTACGAGGAGGGCTACACGATCGACCAGGCCCTCGAGGATTTGGAGGCGGAGACTTCGTCCCTGTTCGAGGAGGGGAGCAACGGCTGAGCGTTTCTCTCGAGCGGATCACCAAGACCTTTGGAGCGGCAGGGGTCGCGCGTCCTGCGCTACAGGACGTGGATCTCGACGTCCAGCATGGAGAGTTGCTCGTCGTGGTCGGCCCGTCGGGCTCGGGTAAGTCGACTTTGCTGCGGTGCGTCGCCGGTCTGGAGGACCTCGACTCGGGGCGGATCAAGGTGGGCGACGTCGACGTCACCGACGCGACCCCGGGAGCGCGGGACGTCGCGATGGTGTTCCAGGACTACGCGCTCTATCCCCATCTCGACGTTGCGACCAACATCTCCTTCCCGCTGCTCGCTCGCAAAGTCGATCCATCGGCCGTCAAAGAGAAAGTGGCGCGCGCCGTGCGGATGCTCGACATCGAAGACGTGCTGGGGCGACGTCCGGGCGAGCTATCGGGAGGGGAGCGCAGACGCGTGTCGCTCGCCCGCGCGGTGGTGAGGGAGCCGGCGGCCTTCCTCATGGACGAACCGCTGTCCAACCTCGACGCGGGACTGCGGCTGAGGGTCCTGGACGAGATCAGGAACCTTCAGCGAACCACCGGCACGACGACGATCTACGTGACCCACGACCAGACCGAGGCGATGATGCTCGGTCGCCGCGTCGCGGTTCTGCGAGCCGGTCGTGTGGTGCAGGTCGCCGATCCGCTGGAGCTCTACGACAGGCCGGCGAACACGTTCGTGGCTCGGTTCATCGGACGGACGCCGATGAACCTCCTTCCACCGAAGATGCTTGGGCTCGAGTCGGGAGCCCAGATCGGGATCCGAGCCGAACATCTGCGCGTCGTCGGCGCCGGGCGCGGTCGTTTCGATGCCACGGTGGCGGCGGTTGATCATCTCGGCGCGGATGTCCTGCTGGAGGCGCACGCCGGCGACCATCAGGTCCTCGTTCTCATGGACCGGGCCGCCGCCCCCGTTCCCGGCCAAGAGATCAGTCTGGATGTCTCCGAGGAGAACATCCACGTTTTCGACGGTGCCGGCGAGGCCGTGCGTTGAACCGAGCGGACCGGCTCGCGTGGCCGTACCTCCTGGGGCTGACGCTCCTTGTAGCGCTCCCGGCGGCGGCGGCCTTCGCTCTCGCGTTCACCGAGTACACGGGCCTCAACCCCCCAGAGCTCACCGGGCTCGACAACTTCAGGCGCATGTTAGGCGAAGCAGCCTTCTGGCGATCGATCTGGAACTCGCTGATCTACATCGCGATCTCGGTGCCGCTGAGGATCTTCGCGGTCGTCGGACTGGCACTGTTGCTGCACTCCCACTTCCGAGGTTCGTCGGCATCGAGGGTCTCCGCCTATCTACCGACCGTGGTTCCGGACGTGGCCTACTCGCTCCTCTGGTTGTGGCTCCTGAATCCGCTCTACGGACCCCTGGCCGGCATCTTCCACTCGCTGGGCCTAACGTCACCGTCGTGGCTCACGGATCCGACGTCGGCACGTTTCGCGGTCGCGATCATGGGGGTGTTCCAGATCGGTGAGGGCCTCGTGATCGCTCTCGCCGCGCGCAGAGTGCTGCCCCAGCATCTCTTCGAGGCGGCAACGGTCGACGGCGCCGGTGCGTGGTTCACCTTCAAGAAGATCACCCTCCCGCTGATGGCGCCCGTGCTCCTTCTTCTCACTCTCCGCGACGTGATCCTGGCGTTGCAGCTGAACTTCGTGCCGGCTCTCTTGCTGACCGATGGAGGTCCTCGCCAGGCGACGATGTTCCTGCCTCTTTACGTGTACCGCCAGGCGTTCCGATACTTCCGCCTCGGCTACGCATCGGCCGTGTCGCTCACGATGTTCGTAGTGACCGCTCTCGCGATCTACGCCTTCTACCGCACGGCCAAACGCTGGCGTCTCCTGTAGCGGGCAGGAAGGGGCCCGGCGCGCGGCGCATACAGTGTGAGTCGAGCGAATGGAGGCCTAGACGATGGACCTTAGAGGGACGGTGGGCATCCTCACCGGAGCGTCGCGGGGGATCGGTGTCTACCTCGCACAGGAGTTGGCCCGGAAGGGAGTGGACCTCGCTCTGGCCGCCAGGTCGGCGGAGGACCTCGAGGCGACGGCCAAACTCATGAGCGACCTCGGGGCGCGGTCGATAACCGTTCCCACCGACGTTACGCGGCGGTCCGACTTGGAGGAACTCGTCGCCCGCGCGAGCGACGAACTCGGACCTGTCGATCTGCTCGTCAACAACGCGGGTATCGAGCATTACGCGTACTTCGAAGAAGCCGACCTCGACGTGATCGAGAACGTCCTGAAGACGAACGTGATCGCGGCGGAATGGTTGACGCGGCTGGTTCTACCCGACATGGTTCGACGACGGAAGGGACACATCGCGAACATCGCGTCCGTAGCGGGGAAGACGGCCGCGCCGTACAACACCGTGTACTCGTCATCGAAGCATGCTCTCGTCGGTTTCTCCTGGTCGCTCAGGGAGGAGATGAAGCGTTACGGGGTCGGCGTGTCCGCCATCTGCCCCGGCTACGTCGCCGACGCCGGGATGTTCTACGACTGGAGTCAGGGTGAGAAGCCACCCGGTCTGACGCGCACCGTGACGCCCGAGAAGGTCGCGACGAGAACCGTCGAAGCGATCGAGAAGGACCTAGCAGAGGTGATCGTGGCGCCGGGGGTGCTCAAGATCGTCGACGTCTTGCATGCGATCTCACCTCGCTTGACGACGATCATCGCTCGGCGGTCAGGTGGGTATGCGTTCCTCGAGCGCGGTGTGAAGGAATGGCGCGGGCGGTAGCGGCCGGACTGCTCTGCCTGTTCGCTCTAGCAGGATGCGGTTCGGACGCACCCGACGAAGAGGTCCTCTTCCCCGCCGAGTGCGGCCTTCCATCGCCCGGCCCCCGCGTGGACGCGTCGGACGTGCCGGAGCAGTACCTCCTCGACGGCCTGGCGGTGGTTAGCAAGGTAACCAGCGCTAAGGGCCTCTTCGTCGTCGCTCTTAACGTGCCCCTCACCGTGAACGGGGCCTTCGGGGCCTACCTCGACGCGCTCGGCCCGCCGCGCTACCGGGTCATCACCAAGGACAACGAGGGGTTCGAGGCGGAGATCTACTACCGGGACGTGGAGACCGAGAACCTCATGTCGGTCGTGATCAGGCAGCCTCGCTGCGTCGAGGCGGTCGCGGTTTACATCACGGAGGACCGGAGAGAGACGTGATAGCCGTTCGGGGCCGCTATCATCCGGGTATACAACAACACAGCAGAACTACCAGGAAGGAAATGCCGAGATGACGTACGTCATCGCCGAGCCGTGCATCGGCGTGAAGGACCGTGCCTGCGTCGACGAGTGCCCGGTGGACTGCATATACGAGGGTGAGGAGCAGCTCTACATCCATCCCGAGGAATGCGTGGATTGTGATGCTTGCCTCCCTGCCTGTCCCGTGGATGCGATCTTCCCGGCCGACAACGTGCCGGGAGAGTGGACGAACTTCACGGACCTCAACGTCAAGTTCTTCGAGGAGAATCCGGAGGCTTCCGGTGGGGCGATGGAGAGTCCCTTCGCGCCGGCGGAGGAGCGCGGGGAGTAGGGAGAACGCTCCCGGTCTCTGATGGCGCCCGGTCACAAGCGACTCGAGGACGCGTCGGAGGAGGATTGGCGCTCGCTCCTCGGGCGGAAGGTATCGATCCGTTTCCGTCGGAACGAGCCAGAACATCCGTTCTCGGAGGCGATCGGCGTCGTGATGTCGGTCAAACCGGATGAATCGGGTAGACCTTGCGTCACCATCGTCAACCGGCGCGGCGCCCTCTCCGAGGTCCCGCTCGCCGATGTGATGGCCGGGAAAGCATGGGTGGATCAATGAGATGCGCGGCGGATCGAAGTCTTTTTTCACCAGGAGAAGTAACTCGTCGCCTGTATCATCGTTTCAGATGATTAGGGGCGCAGTGTGGCGTCCGGACGGTCGCCCGCCCCCGACAAGGAGAGTTCTTAGATGAGCACCCGGATCGCCTCTGAAGAAGGGGTCGATCGGAAGAAAGTAGATCGAGTAGTAATCAGATTCGCCGGTGACTCCGGCGATGGGATGCAACTAACCGGGGATCGCTTCACCAGTGCAAGCGCGTTCTTCGGGAACGATCTCTCCACCCTTCCAGATTTCCCCGCCGAGATCCGAGCCCCGGCCGGCACCCTCGCAGGGGTATCCGCTTTCCAGATCCACTTCTCGGACCACGACATCCTCACGCCCGGGGATCAGCCGGGGATCCTCATCGCGATGAATCCCGCGGCACTGAAGGCGAACATCAAGGACCTCATCTCCGGCGGGATGCTCATCGTCAACCAAGATGCCTTCGAGAACCGCAACCTCGAGAAGGCGGGCTACTCGTCGAATCCGTTGGAAGACGGGTCGCTCGACAATTACCAGGTCCTCAAGATCCCGATGACGACGATGACGATCCAAGCTGTGAAGGATCTTGGTCTCAACAAGAAGGAGGCCGAGCGTTCGAAGAACATGTTCGCGCTCGGCGTCATCTGCTGGATGTACTCGCGCCCGCTCGAGCCGACGATCGCGTGGCTGGAGAAGAAGTTCGCCAAGAAACCGTCGATCGCGCAGGCGAACGTCGCTTGCCTGAAGGCCGGTCATGCGTTCGGCGAAACCGCGGAGCTCGCGGCCTTCGAGGTTTCGCCGGCGGTGCTGGCTCCGGGACGGTATCGACGCATAACGGGGAACCAGGCGCTCGCCTTCGGCCTGATCGCGGCGAGTGTCCAGTCGAAGCTCCCGCTGTTCCTCGGCTCGTACCCGATCACCCCGGCCTCCGACATCCTGCACGAGCTGTCCCGTCACAAGAACTTCGGCGTGCGCACCGTCCAGGCTGAGGACGAGATCGCCGCCATCTCGATGGCGATCGGCGCATCGTTCTCGGGACACCTCGGGGTGACGACGACATCGGGACCGGGCCTGGACCTCAAGTCCGAGGCCCTCGGCCTCTGCCTGTCCCTGGAACTGCCGTTGATCGTTGTCGATATCCAGCGCGGCGGCCCGTCGACGGGGCTTCCGACCAAGACGGAGCAATCGGATCTCCTCCACGCGATGTACGGACGCCATGGCGAGGCCCCTCTGCCGATCGTGGCCTCCTACTCCCCGCCGTCCTGTTTCTGGGCGGCGATCGAGGCGGCGCGGATCGCCGTCAAGTACATGACGCCCGTCATCCTGCTGTCCGACGGTTACCTCGCGAACGGGGCAGAGCCGTGGCGCATCACGTCGGTGGGCAAGCTCCCGGACATCTCCACCAAGTTCGCGTCGCAGCCGAACGTGGGCGAGGACTTCTGGCCGTTCCTTCGTGACGACGAGACGCTGGCTCGCCCGTGGGCGATCCCGGGGACGCCCGGCTTGGAGCACCGCGTGGGTGGACTGGAGAAGGCCGACGGGACGGGGAACATCTCCTACGACCCCGAGAACCACCACTACATGAGCCTCCTACGCCAGGCGAAGATCAAAGCGATCGAGGAGGACATCGATCCGCTGGAGTACGACGCGGATGAGGGGGCCGAGATCCTCATCCTCGGTTGGGGATCGACGTACGGAGCGATCGGCGCAGCCGTGCGGCGACTCCGGGTGCGCGGCAAGAAGGTCGCACGCGCCCATCTGAAGCATCTGAACCCGTTCCCGAAGAACACGGGGGACGTCCTCAGCCGGTTCGACAAGATCGTCATCCCCGAGATGAACATGGGCCAGCTCTCGAAGCTGATCCGTGCCGAGTTCCTGATCGACACGATCTCCATAAACAAGATGAAGGGCCTTCCGTTCCGGGCCGCCGAACTCGAAGAGCAGATTCTGGAGTTGATGTAGATGTCCGAGCAAGAAACAGCCGACCGCGGGATAACCGAGGCCTCGAGCGGGGTCGCGACCCTTTCTCGGAAGGACTTCACCTCGGACCAGGAGGTCCGCTGGTGCCCGGGATGCGGTGACTACGCGATCCTCGCCGCGGTGCAGGGGATCATGCCCGAGCTCGGCATCCCGCGCGAGAAGATCGTTTTCGTGTCGGGCATCGGTTGTTCCAGCCGTTTCCCCTATTACATGGACACCTACGGGATCCACGGGATCCACGGCCGCGCGCCGGCGATCGCGACGGGCATCGCGACCGCGAGGCCGGACCTCCAGGTGTGGGTGATCACCGGCGACGGCGACGGGCTCTCGATCGGTGGGAACCATCTCATCCACGCGTTGCGCCGCAACGTGAACCTCAAGATCCTGCTCTTCAACAACCAGATCTACGGACTGACCAAGGGGCAGTACTCCCCGACCTCCGAGCAGGGAAAGGTGACGAAGTCGACCCCGTTCGGTTCACTGGAGCATCCCTTCAATCCGATCTCCGTCGCGATCGGTGCGGAGGCGAGTTTCGTGGCTCGGAGCATGGACGTCGAGCGCAAGCATCTACCGGAGGTCTTGAAGCGAGCCGCCGCGCATCGAGGCTCGGCTTTCATCGAGATCTATCAGAATTGCAACATCTTCAACGACGGCGCTTTCCTCGCGCTTAGCTCCAAAGACGGCGCGTCCACGAACCGGATCTACTTGAGGCACGGCGAGCCGATCCTCTTCGGGCCCGACAAGGAGAAGGGCCTCGTGATGACGCCCCACGGCAGGGTCGAGATCGTGTCCGTCGCCGACGTGCCGAAGGAGAAGCTCCTGGTGCACGACGAGCACCGCCAGGACCCCAGCCTGGCCTTCGCGCTCTCGCGAGTCGCCGACGGGCCCACGATGCCGACCCCCCTCGGCGTCTTCCGCGACGTGCAGAGGCCCGTCTACGGAGACGGCATGGAGGCCCAGCTGAGGCGCGCCGCCGAACAGCAGGGTCCCGGCGATCTGGCCCGGCTCCTCGAGTCCGGCGACACCTGGGTCGTGGGGGCCGAAACCACCAACTAACCTCCTCGGATGGTACGGCCCGTATAGGCTCTCTCCTCCTGGGTCGGGCTACGGAAGGGGTTCATCTACATGGCAGATGCCACCGGCGGAGGTTCGCCCGGCCGGACTCACGACGAGCGGGTCGACGCTCTTGCACTGAAACTCCTCCGGAGCCCCGGCGAGAACGGCCTCGACCCCGGCGACATCGACGCGGCCCGACGCGCGGCGCGCCGGATGCTCGAGGACTCCGAGGCCCGCACCCACGACCCCGCCACGACCGATCCGGAGCACGACGGCGTCATCCGACGAACGTCGAGCGAGACCTCCTCGAGCGGAGAGACGAGCCACCGCCGCGCCCACGACGGCGAATAGGCCCCAGTTTTCTAGTCGAAATTGAAGCTCTATGAGTGACGTTCCTGCACCGGAAAAACGCCTCGTCATGAGCTCACTTTTCTGGTGCGACAAAGTGAGGGATAGCACTCGGATTTCGACTAGGAAATCGGGCGGTTAGGGTTCCGGCATGGGAGAGCAGGGGCACGGCGGGATCGCGGTTTCCAGAGCCCTGAAGGCGCTCGGGGTCGACAAGCTCTTCACTCTTTCCGGCGGGCACATCTTCCCGATATTCGACGGAGCCCATCAGGACGGGATCCGGATCGTCGACGTTCGCCACGAGCAGAACGCGGTGTTCGCCGCGGAGGGCTGGGCGCGCCTGACGCGAGGCCTCGGCGTCGCCGCCGTGACCGCGGGACCCGGCGTGACGAACGCGATGAGCCCGATGGCGCAGGCGGCGTTCAACAACGCGCCGGTGCTCGTTCTCGCCGGCCGCGCGCCGTCCTTCCGGTGGGGACAGGGCTCCCTTCAGGAGATGGACCACGTTCCGTTCGTCGACCCCGTCGCCCCTGCGCGCACCGTGCAGACCACCGATGAGATCGCTCGCGCGGTGATCGAGACCGGGAGGGAGGCCATGTCCCCGCCTATGGGGCCTCGGTTCCTCGACTTCCCCCTCGACGTGCTCTTCAACATGACCGAGATCGGCCCTCTCGACGCGTCCACCGACGACAGCTCGATCGCCGGCGACGGAACGGAGGTCGCCAAACTCTTGGACGCCGCGGACCGTCCCATCATCGTGGCCGGCTCCAACGTATGGCTCAACCGGGGTGAGGGACAACTCACAACTCTGGCCGAGAAGGTCGGTCTTCCCGTCTTCATGAACGGACAGGGCCGCGGCTGCATCCCAGCCGATCATCCGCTCGCCTTCGCGCGAGCCCGGTCGAAGGCGCTCAAGGAAGCGGACCTCGTCATCGTCGCCGGCGCGCCGATGGACTTCCGGCTCGGCTTCGGCCAGGGGTTCGCGCCCGGGGCGAAGGTCGTACACATCGATTCGGGCCCCGTAGCAGAGCACGTCGAACTCGCCGCGTCCATGAGCGGCCCCGTCGGCACCTCGCTGGAGAGCATCACCGAGGCTTTCGAGGGCAAGCCCCAGACCGACGATTGGGTGAGTGCGCTTCGCGACGAGGAGAACGCCAAGTTCGAGAAGGTGCAGGCAGACCTCCACTCGAGCGCGACGCCGATCCATCCCATGCGCATCTACGGCGAGCTCGTGCCGCTACTCGAACGTGACGCGATCGTCATCGGCGACGGAGGCGACTTCGTCTCCTACGCGGGGAAGGAGGTTCCCTCCTTCGAGCCCGGCTGCTGGCTCGATCCGGGCCCGTTCGGCTGTCTGGGGGTGGGACCCGGCTATGCATTGGCGGCGCGCCTCGCTCACCCCGATCGTCAGGTCGTCGTCATGTATGGAGATGGAGCGATTGGGTTCTCCGCCTCCGAACTCGAGTCGCTCGTCCGGCACAAGCTCCCCGTTGTGTGCATCGTCGGGAACAACGGCATCTGGGGACTCGAGAAACACCCGATGCGAGCCCTGTACGGCTACGACATCGCCGCCGACCTGCGGCCCGGCATCCGCTACGACCAGATGATGGAGGCGTTCGGAGGGAAGGGCGAACTCGTGACCGATCCCGACGGGATCGCGCCGGCGATCAAACGGGCTTTCGATTCGGGTGAGCCCTACGTCCTCAACATGCTGACCGATCCAGAGGTCGCTTACCCCCGCTCTTCGAACCTCGCCTGAAGCGAAAGCGGCGCACCGCGGCGGCCATGTAGCCTCACCGGATGCGCGGATTCCTACAGGCGGCGCTGGACGCCGCAACCTCTGCCGGAGCGACCTACGCCGACGTTAGAGGTGTCGAGTCGACGACCGAGTCGCTGTCGGTTACCGGCCCGACCGTTGAGGCGCTCGAACGCTCCGACTCGGTCGGCTTCGGCGTCCGGGTCATCGCCGATGGGGCGTGGGGTCACGCGGCCTCCTCGGTGTTGGATCCGAGCGAGGCGGCGACGGTAGCGCTGAGGGCCGTCGAGATCGCAAGGGCGAGCGCGACGGCTATCGAACGTCCGGTGCAACTCGTACCGGAGCCCGCTCATCGTGCCCAGTGGAGTTCGCCCGTCGCGATCGATCCCCTCGAGGTACCCCTCGAGACGAAGGTCGGCATCCTCACCGGCGCGACCGCCGCGATGGCGCGCGTGCCGGGCCTCCATCTCGCACGTGGAGCGCTGGACGTACTCAAGCAGACGTCGTGGTTCCTCTCCAGCGAGGGCTCTGACATCGAACAAACCGTGACGCATACGAGCGCTGGTATCGAGGCCACCGCGGTTGACGGAAGTGACGTCCAACATCGTTCCTATCCGGCGTCCACCCGCGGTCACCTCGGTGCCGCGGGCTTCGAACTCGTGGAGGAGCTCGATCTCGAAGGCAACGCCGAGCGGACGGCCGAGGAAGCCGTCGCGCTTCTCTCGGCCCCCGAATGTCCCGACGTCGTCACGACCCTGGTGCTCGACGGTCATCAAGTGATGCTGCAGGTACACGAGTCGGTAGGCCATCCCACGGAGCTCGACCGGGTCCTCGGGATGGAGGCGGCGTTCGCCGGAACGTCATTCGTCGGCGTCCCGGACGTAGGGTCGCTCCGCTACGGCTCGGACATCGTGAACATCACGTCGGATGCAACTGTCGAGGGTGGGATCGGTACGTTCGCCTACGACGACGAAGGCGTCGAAGCCCAGCGGGTCGACCTCGTGCGCGACGGGGTGCTCGTGGGATTCCAGAGCTCGCGGGAGACGGCCGCGGCCACCGGCAATGATCGGTCGAACGGAACGATGCGCGCAGAAGGTTGGGAGAACTTCCCCTTGATCCGGATGACCAACATCAATCTCTTACCGGGTGCCGGGTCGTTCGAGGATCTGTTGGCCGACGTCGATCGTGGGATCTTCATGGCGACGAACAAGTCGTGGTCGATCGACGACAAGCGCAAGAACTTCCAATTCG
>JBOGXG010000095.1:0-6713 GCA_050694195.1 Actinomycetota bacterium
CTTTGATATGGCAGGAGATCGAGATCTACAAGGATCACGCGTTCGTCGTCTGCGACCTTTCGCCGTGCAATCTGCAGATCTTCGATCTGACGAGACTGCGCGGAGTGGAGGCGGAGCAACCGTGGACGCCCGATTCAGTCTTCCCGATCCCGAACGCGCACTCGATCGATCACAACCCCGAGACCGGCCACCTGTTCGTCAACGGGAGCCTCGCGATCGGTGGCGGCACGCCGGTGATCCTGGACATCACGACCCCGAAAACCCCGGTGCCGATCGGTGCGATCGCCGACGACGGCTACACCCACGACTCTCTGTGCCGTACCTATCGGGGGCCGGATAAGGACTTCAAGGGCGGCGAGATCTGCTTCAACTTCAACGAAGACACGATCACGGTCTACGACGTGCGCGATCCTGCCGCACCGGTGCAACTCTCACGCGTGACTTACGACAACGCGAGTTACGTTCATTCTGGCGCACTCACGAATGACCACTCGTACCTGATATCAACGGATGAAGGCGACGAGGCCGATCACGGTCTGCGTTCCACGTTGTACATCTGGGACGTACGCAAGCTTTCCGATCCCAAACTCATCGGAACCTACGTCGCGAGATCGGGTGCGATCGACCACAACGTTTACTCCGGTAAGGGCGACGCGCTCTTCCACGCGAGCTACACGAACGGGTTCCGGATCCTCGACATGTCGAAGGCATCACAAGGGGAACTGCGCGAGGTTGCCTACTTCGACATCATGCCGGAGGCGGATGGGCCGGACTTCGACGGGTCGTGGGCGGCCTACCCCTACCTCCCGTCCGGCAACGTTCTCGTCGGCGGGATGGGACAGGGCCTCTTCATCGTGAAACCCGAGCCGGCGATCCTTAAACGCCTGCGCTAGCTCGCGGCCCGACCGGGCGCCGCAGGTCGAGGCGCCGGAGCAGTTGCGCGTTCGCCGCGACGACGATCGTGGACGCGGACATGAGGATGGCCCCCACGGCGGGCGAGAGGGTGAAACCGGCCCAGGCGAGGACACCGGCCGCGAGAGGGAGGGCGAACGCGTTGTAGCCCGTCGCCCACACCAGGTTCTGGACCATCTTCCGATAGGAGGCCTTCGAAAGCTCGATCACTCCGACGACGGCGCGAGGGTCGTCCGACGCCAGGATGACGCCGGCCGACTCGATCGCGACGTCGGTGCCGGCGCCGATCGCGATACCGACATCCGCTCGGGCAAGGGCCGGGGCGTCGTTCACGCCGTCTCCGACCATCGCCACGCGGCGGCCCCGGCGCTGTAGTTCTGCAACCGATGAGTCCTTGTCCTCCGGGAGCACCTCCGCGAAGAACTCGTCGATGCCGAGTTCCCGAGCGACCACAGCCGCGACCTGGCTCGCGTCCCCGGTGATCATCGCAACCTGGATCCCCATGTCGTGCAGCGCGTCGACGGCTGCCTGGGATTCTTCGCGGATCTCATCCTCGAGGGCGAACGCGGCCAGCGCCTCCCGTCCCTCCAACAGGAACAGCACCGCCGCGCCTCTCTCCTTCCACGTCGCGACCTCGGTCTCGATCCGTTCCGGAACGGCGACGTTTTCTTCGGCCATCAAGGTCGGTCCCCCGACGGCCAGCGTTCGATCGCGAACGACCGCCTCCACTCCACGGCCGGTCATCGATCGGAAACCCGAGGCGGTCGGGATCGCCCCCTTGGCGCCTGCGGCCCCGACCAGCGCGCGGGCGAGAGGATGCTCGCTGTCGGATTCCACGGCGGCGGCGAGGATCAGCATCTCGTCGTCGTTCCCCTCCGCGGAGACCACCCCTGTGACGACGTGCTTCGCGGCCGTGAGCGTCCCGGTCTTGTCGAACAGGACGACGTCGACCCGTCGCATCCGCTCGAGGGCCAGGCGATCCTTGATCAGGATGCCGTTGCGGGCGGAGAGGGCGGTCGAGATCGAGATAACGAGCGGGATCGCGAGACCTAATGCGTGCGGACATGCGATGACGAGGACGGTGACCGTGCGTTCGACCGCCGTCTTCGATTCGCCTATCACGGCCCACACGATGTAAGTCACCAGCCCGGCGGCGGTAGCGACATAGAACAACAGCGCGGCGGCTCGGTCGGCGAGCGCTTGGGCTCTGGAGCCGGAACCCTGTGCTTCCTTCACGAGCCGCTGGATGCCCGCGAGCGCGGTGTCCTCGCCTACGGCATCGACGCGCACGCGCAGGGCGGAATCGGTCGCAACGGTGCCTGCGGTGACCTTCGCTCCTTTGCTCTTGGTGACGGGACGGGACTCACCGGTGAGCATCGACTCGTCGACGTCGGCAGTTCCTTCGACGACCTCCCCGTCGGCGGGGATCCTCGCCCCGGAGCGGACGAGGACGACGTCCCCCTCCTCGAGCTCCGACAAGGACACGGTCCTCACCCCGTCGCCGGTAACGACCTCGGCGTCGTCGGGAAGCAGCTCGGCGAGAGCGGCGAGAGCGTCGCTTGCCTGTCCGATCGCCTTCATCTCCTGCCAGTGGCCGAGCAACATGATCGCGATCAGCGCGGCGAGCTCCCACCAGAAGTCCAGGTCGAAGGCGCCGAATTCGGTAGCGAGGCTGGCGACGAACGCGACCGTGATCGCGAGTCCGATGAGGAGCATCATCCCCGGCTCCCGTGCGCGCGCCTCGTGATACGCGCCGATCAGGAAGGGCGAGCCTCCGTAGAAGAATATGAACGTTCCGAGCACGGGGGAGATCCAGGTGCTACCGGGGAACGAGGGGGCCGAGTAATCGAGCAGGTCCTGAAACATCTCGCTGAAGAGGACGACGGGGATCGTCAGGGCCAGCGTCACCCAGAAGCGATCGCGGAACATCGCCGGATCGTGCCCGGCGTGCTTGTCGTGCCCGGCGTGCTTGTCGTGCGCGCCCTGGTCGTGAGCCGCGTGTCCCAGCCCGGCATCGCCGTGGGTAGGGGTTTCATGCTCGTGATGAGTCGTCGTGTGGTCCATGTCTAAGTAGGTCTACCAGGTGTCGGCGACCCGTTAGGCCCGACGACCTGCGGGTATTACCGGTAAGAGCCGCTCGGAGCATGCGGAAGCAAGTCGAGTCGGAAGGAGCGAGCCATGTTCGGCCGCCACGAGGAACCCAAGCACACAGGACGGAAGTTGATCCTTATCGGCGGTGTAGCCGCCCTGCTCATGTACCTCTTCGACCCGCGCCTCGGGCGAACGCGCCGGGCGAAGCTCGGCGACCAGATCGCAGGGCGCATCCGTCGCAGTAAGCTCGAAGCCGAGCGCAAAGCCGAGTACGCCCGCGGACACCTTGAAGGTGTCCGTCATGTCGGCACCAGCGATCGGCCTCCGGCCAACGACCCGGCGCTCGTCGCCAAGGTCGAGAGCGAAGTATTGAGTCGGTGGAACTACCCGAAGGGGCGCATCAGCGTCAACGCCGTCGAAGGCGTCATCGAACTCCGTGGCGTGTGCGATACGCCGGAGCAGATCGACGACCTCGAACAGGACGTCCGAAAGGTCACCGGCGTCGTGGACGTGCACAACTACCTGCATCTGCCGAACACGCCGGCACCGAACAAGCAGGACGCTCTGAACGCCCGCTGACCACACACGCTGCAGGAGGCGAACGAGCCGCCGAGGTAGGTCGCCGGAAGAACGCCTCGAGCAAACGTTCCGCCCTCTGATAGCTGTGTCGCAAAGATAACGCGCCGGAACTTTTTTCAATCTCCAGTTCCTGGGTACGACGTGTAGGACCCCACCCGATCGGAACGAGGAGTTGCTCGCGTGGAACCCCTGCACTGGGTCCTGGTTGGTTGGTCCGCGCTGCTTACGATACAAGCTCTGTACAGCGCCGGCTTGACCCTCTACGCCTGGGAAGACGAAGACAAGCGGACCAAGGGTCGCGCTCCGGCGCGGTTCCTGCGGCCGACCCTCAGCTTCACGGTCCTCCTGCCGGCGCGCCACGAGGAGCAGGTGATCGGCGACACGATCCGTCGCATGGTCGAGCTCGATTACCCCCCTCAACTCGTTCAGATCCTCGTCGTCATCGAGGCGGGAGATACCGGGACGATCGCCGAGGTGGAGCGGACCATCGCATCTTTGACCGAGGCCGGGATCGGCAACGTCCGCCTCATCACCTTCGACGATCCGCCGATCAACAAGCCGCACGGTCTCAACGTCGGCCTCCGCCACGCGAGAGGGGACGTCGTCACGATCTTCGACGCCGAAGATGAGACTCACCCGGATATCCTCAACGTCGTCAACACGGCCATGGTCGGCGAGCGCGTTTCGGCCGTGCAGTGCGGCGTTCAATTGATGAACTATTCGGACCATTGGTTCTCAGCGCTCAACGTGCTCGAGTACTTCTTCTGGTTCAAGAGCCGTCTCCATTACCACGCCACGAGAGGGGTGACGCCGCTCGGCGGGAACACGGTGTTCGTGAGTCGTGAGCTGTTGTTATCGCTCGGCGGCTGGGACGACAACTGCTTGACGGAAGATGCCGATCTCGGCATCCGCTTGAGCACGAACGGCGTCCCGATCCGGATGGTCTACGACGACCGCTACGTGACGAAGGAGGAGACGCCGCATTCGGTACGTGAATTCGTCAAGCAGCGCACGCGCTGGGACCAGGGCTTCTACCAGGTCCTCGGCAAGGGAGAATGGCGCGGCCTTCCAACGAGGGCAGAGCGGATGCTCGCCCTCTACACGCTTTCCTTCCCGCTGTTCCAGGCGCTGATGTTGCTGTACGTGCCGGTGACGATCTACATGATCTTCAACATCAAGGTTCCGGTCCTCGCTGCGATGGTCGCGATGCTGCCGCTCTATATGCTCGTCATCCAGTTCCTGATAAGCGTGGTCGGACTCTACGAGTTCACGGCCGCGCACGGCCTCAGTGCCTCGCCCTGGTCGGTCCTCAGGATGGCGATCACATACCTCCCCTTCCAATGGCTGCTGTCGTTCGCGGCGTTGCGCGCTCTGTTGAGGCAGATGACCGGAGACAACTCATGGGAGAAGACGGCGCATACGGGGGCTCATCGACAGCCTGCCGGAACGCGGCCGCCTCCCGCGTCGGCGGAGCGGTCTTCATGAGGACGGAGCCGGTGCCTTCGGCATCTTTCGTCGACACCGGGCCGACGCAGGTCGTACGCGCTCGTGGGTGGGTGCGATCGCTCGGGTGGGAGCTTCCGCTCATCGTGTTCCTCGCGCTCGTCGCGTTCGCAGCCCACGCCTTCAACATGTACTCGTTCCCCGGGTTCCGCGAAGACGAGGGGGTGTACGCAGCTCAAGCCTGGTCCGTTCTCCGCGACCAGAGCCTCACGCCGTACACCTACACCTACGATCACGCGCCTGCCGGATGGCTCCTGGGCGCGTTATGGATGCTCGTGACGGGTGGCCCCGAGACGTTCGGAGGCGCGCTGCTCAGCGGCAGGGTCCTGATCCTCATCCTGCATGTGACAAGCGCCGTGATGCTCTATCGGATCGCGCGCAAGCTTGGGTGCGGACCGATCGCATCGGCGGTCGCGACGTTGTTGTTCTCGGTATCTCCCCTCGCGGTTCCGTTCCAACGGCTCTTCATCCTCGACAACATCATGATCTTTTGGTTACTCCTGAGTCTGAACCTCCTCCTCGACGGCTGGGGCCGTCTCAGTCGGTTGGTCTTGAGCGGCATCACGTTCGGTATCGCGGTGCTGACGAAGGAGACTGCGATCTTCCTGATCCCGGCGTTCCTGTACGTATCCGTGCAGCAACGGTGGAGGCATCAGGGCCGATTCGCGGTCGGTGGATGGTTGGTGCCGTTCCTCGCGATCGTCAGCCTCTACCTCCTCTATGCCGCTCTCAAAGGCGAGTTGCTCCCCGCGGGGAACGCGCTCGGCTCGGTCGCGCTGTCGGGCGCCCCTGGGGAGGCATCGCTGTTCGATGCTCTTAGGTGGCAGCTGGGGCGGGACGGCGACGGCATCCTCGACCTCGGCGGCCAGCTGTGGAGCACGATCCGCGGTTCCTGGATGCCGCGCGATGCGGTGTTTCTGATGGCCGGTACCGGAGCGATCCTTGTCAACCTGATCCGAGGGATACGCGATAGGCACGCGCTCACCATCGCTCTGTTGGGTCTGATGCCGATCGTCTACCTCGTCCGAGGCGGAGTGGTCTTCGACTTCTACATCCTCTTCGCGTTGCCGTTCCTGGCACTCAATGTGGGATGGCTGTTGTCGAAGGTCACCCCCATACGCCCGGCGACAGTCGTCCCCGTGATCCTGTTCGCCGGGGCAGTCGGGATCGCGGCGGGCTACTCCGATCCGTACCAGGCGCCGGCGGCATACACGGAGCGCCCCGGCGAAGCTCACCGGCACGCTGCGGAATGGGTGAAGCAGAACGTTCCGGCCGACAGCTTCATCATCGCGACCGACTCCTACTGGGCCGATCTGCGGGAGCCGGGTATGGGAGGGCCGGAGTTCCCGAACGTCCACAGCCACTGGAAGGTGGGTGCGGATCCGCAGGTCCGCGACGACGTCTTCAACAACGATCCGTCGAACGTCGACTACCTGTTGATCACTCCGAGTACGAAGGAAACGTTCAGAACCACCGACAACGAGTTCGCGCTCGACGCGCTCGACCGGTCGAGTCTCGTGAGGTCGTGGGAGTCGGAGGGGAGCAGGGTCGAGTTGTGGAGGACCGACGACTAGCGGGGGAGCGATCGTCGTCTCTTGGACCGTTCCTACGCGTACCTCGAGCAACGT
>JBOGXG010000096.1:0-13147 GCA_050694195.1 Actinomycetota bacterium
GGTCGGCACCCCCTGTAACTGCTCCACCGTGCGAAGCAGTGCTTCGAGTGTCGCCGTACGCGGTCCCGCGGCTCCGACGCCCTGCCAGGCGAGGACGGATCGAGCCAGAGCCTCCGGTGCCGCCGGCTCGATCTCCTTGCGCAGCGCGGCCAAAGAGCGTCGTCGCAGTCTTCGGAGCACCTCGACCTCGATCCATTCCGTGCCCGACGCTCCCGGACGGAACTCCCCCTCGAGGACCCGACCCTGAACTTCGAGCTCGCGGAGTGCCCGCTCGACCGGCGCCGTTCCCAGCCCCAGGCGGGTGGCGATGTCGTTGGGAACGAACGGGCCGTGGGTCCGAGCGAAACGGCTCACGAGATCGCCGAGGGGATCTGGAACCCCCTCGAGGAACGCGTCCGGGATTCCTTGTGGAAGCGCGGTGCCCAGCGCATCACGGAAGCGGGCCGCGTCCTCAGCGGCGGTCCACCTCTGTTGTCCCGCTATGCGCAACGGCAGTACACGGCGTGCCTCCTGAAGCTCGATCAGCCAACTCTCCGCCTCGGCGGGCTTCATCGAACGCGCCCTCACCTCGTCCACCGTCAGATCGCCCAGCGACCGCAGCGCGTCGTGCAACCCATCCGGATCCCGCACCTTCCTTCGCTCCACGAGAAGCTGCAGCTCCAGTTCCAACTCGGCGAGCGCGGCGGCATCGATCAGTTCTCTCAGCTCGGCCTGACCCATCAACTCGGCGAGGAGGGATCGATCGAGGGACAGGGCCTGAGCCCGTCGCTCGGCGAGCGGTGCGTCTCCCTCGTACATGAACGCGCTGATGTACCCGAACTGAAGCGACGCGGCGAACGGCGACGGAATCGGCGTATCGACCTGCACCACCCGAACCTCGCGGCGAGCGATCGCGGCGAGGAGATCCGTCAGAGCGGGAAGATCGAACACGTCCTGGAGGCACTCGCGGAACGTCTCGAGGATCACGGGGAAGGATCCGTACTTCGACGCGACCTGGAGGAGCGACGCGCTCCGCTGCCGCTGCTGCCATAAGGGTGTCCTGCCGCCGGGCCTCTTCTTTGGCAGCAACAACGCTCGCGCGGCACACTCTCGGAAGCGCGACGCGAACAGCGCGGAACCGCCAACCTCCGCCACGACGAGATCGTTGATCTCGTCCGGATCTATCACTATCGACTCGACCGGAGGAGCGTCCTGCGCCTCCGGAAGACGCACCACGATGCCGTCGTCCGAGTACATCGTCTGGACCTCGACGCCGAAGCGTTCTCTAACCCGAGCCTCTATCGCCTGTGCCCACGGCGCGTGAACCTGCGCCCCGAAGAAGGAGTGGATGCACACGCGCCAGTCCCCCAACTCGTCCCGGAACCGCTCGACGACGATCGTCCGATCGTCCGGAAGCACGTCGGTTGCGCGCTTCTGCTCGGCCAGGTAATCGATGAGGTTCTGGGCGGCGTGTTCGTCCAAACCGGAATCTCTGAGCCGGATCAACTGTTGCCTGGGCGTCAGCCCGGTGATCTCCCGCGTGAAGGCTCCGATCGCCCGGCCCAGTTCGAGCGGCCGGCCGGGAGCGTCACCATGCCAGAAGGGCATCTTCCCCGGTTGGCCAGGAGCCGGTGTCACGAGGACGCGATCGTGCGTGATGTCCTCGATCAACCAACTCGACGAACCGAGAACGAACACCTCGCCGGGTCTGCTCTCGTAGACCATCTCCTCGTCGAGCTCACCGACTCGAGTGCCCTTCTCCCCGGTGATGAACACGCCGAACAGCCCCCGGTCCGGGATGGTTCCACCGGAGGTCACCGCGAGACGCTGCGCGTTCGAACGCCCGGTGATGGTCCCGGCGGTGCGGTCCCAATTGATCCTCGGCCGTAGCTCGGCGAACTCGTCCGATGGATACCGTCCCGACAGCATGTCGAGGACGCTGTCGAGCGCGCTGCGGGGAAGGTCCGCGAAGGGCGCCGCCCCTTTCACGGTGCGCTCCAGCTCATCGACATCCCACTCGTCCAACGCGGTCATCGCGACGATCTGCTGAGCGAGGACGTCGAGGGGATTGCGTGGATAGTGGATCTCCTCTATCTCCCCCCGTCTGATCCGCTCGACGACGACGGTTGATTCGAGAAGGTCTCCTCGGAACCTCGGGAGGAACACTCCGCGGCTCACGGCGCCGACGTGGTGACCTGCCCGCCCGACGCGCTGCAGCCCGGAAGCAACCGAATCCGGCGCGCCGACCTGAACCACCAGGTCTACGGCTCCCATGTCGATCCCAAGCTCGAGCGAGCTGGTGGCGACCACCGCGGGAAGCCTCCCGGCCTTCAGTTCCTCCTCGATCAACAACCTCTGGTCGCGCGCGACCGAACCGTGGTGCGAGCGTGCCACCTCGGCCTCGGCAAGCTCGTTGAGGCGCCCGCAGAGACGCTCCGAGAGCCTGCGCGAGTTGGCGAAGATGATCGTGCTGTTGTGGTCGCGGACTATCTGGAGCAGGCGCTCCTCGACGTGCGGCCACACGCTGGTGCGCGCGGCGACGTCCTGGTCCGGCTTCCAGAGGTCCTCATCGTCGTCATGCCCGTCGTCGACGGTCGATGCCGGCGCCGGCGCCAGATCCGGAGCGGTCATGTCTTCGAGCGGCACGACTATCGAGATGTCGAAATCCTTCGGACTCGGAGGAGCGACGATCTCTACCGGGTGCCGGCCGCCGAGGAAACGAGCGATCTCGTCTAACGGTCTCACCGTCGCGGACAGCCCGATCCGCTGAGCCGGCTTCTCGAGCAAGGCATCCAGACGCTCGAGGCTGAGCGCCAGGTGCGACCCGCGTTTCGTTCCCGCGATCGCGTGAACCTCGTCGAGGATCACGGTTTCGATGTTGGTGAGCGCGTCGCGCGCGGCCGAGGTGAGGATCAGGAACAGCGACTCCGGTGTCGTGATCAGGATGTCGGGCGGAGCCGAGGCGAACCGCCGTCGCTCCTCCTGTGGAGTGTCGCCGGTACGGACGCCCACCGTCACATCGGGGGCCGGCACCTCCAATCGTTGGGCCGCCGCCCTTATCCCGGCGAGCGGCGACCGGAGGTTACGCTCGACGTCGACCGCGAGCGCCTTGAGCGGCGATACGTAAAGGGTACGGAGACGCTTCTTCTTGTCGGGGACCGGGGACGATGCCAGCCTGTCGAGCGACCACATGAACGCCGCGAGGGTCTTCCCCGAGCCCGTGGGCGCGACCACCAGCGCGTTCTCTCCCGACGCGATCGCCTTCCACGCCCCCTCCTGCGCCGCCGTGGGGGCCTGAAAAGCGTTCTCGAACCAGGCTCTCGTCGCCGGGGCGAACCCGCCGAGCGGAGCGCCATCCGTTGGGCGATCTGTCGTTGCGCTGTCTGTCTCGGTTCCCGGCGAGCTCTCCGTCACCCGTACATGATGCCCGCTCCTGGGTCGCTACGCTCCGGCAGAATAGGGGCCGTGGATAATCCCGTGCGCATCCTTGTCCTCGGCGGCGGCTACGTCGGTGTCTACACCTGTCTCGGCCTCGAACGGAAGCTCGCGAGGGGAACCAGGAGCGCCGAGATCACCATGGTGTCGACCGAGAGCTTCATGCAGTACCAGCCGTTCCTCCCCGAAGCGGCCGCCGGGAACATCGAGCCCCGGCACGTGGTCGTTCCTCTGAGGCGCACGCTGAAGCGCACCCGGGTGATCGTCGGGCAGGCGACCAGGCTCGACCACGCGACACGCCGAGCCTCGATCCTTCCCAGCGAGGGGTCACCGATCGAGGTCGGCTACGACCATGTCGTCGTGGGCGTCGGATCGGTGTCACGGGTACTGCCCGTCCCCGGCCTCGCCGAACAAGCCGTCGGCTTCAAGTCCGTCTCGGAAGCCATCTATCTCCGCAATCGCGTCCTCTCTCGGCTCGATCTCGCGGAGGCGACCACGGATCCCGTCCTGCGAAAGAAAGCGCTCACCTTCCTATTCGTCGGAGGCGGCTACGCGGGCGTCGAAGCACTTGCGGAGCTCGAAGACCTCGCGCGTGAGGCCACCCGCTATTACCGCACCATCACCCGTGCCGATATGCGCTGGTATCTGGTGGAGGCTGCGTCCTCGATCCTTCCCGAGATCGGACCGAAGCTCGCGAGCCACGCACTGCAGACACTGCGCGCCCGCGATATCGACGTGCGACTCAACACGCGCCTGGAGTCCGCCACCGGTGGAGCGATGGAACTGTCCGACGGCACGACCTTCGACGCGGACACGCTCGTCTGGACGACAGGGGTCAAGCCCCATCCGCTCACGACGACTATGGGTTTCCCGGTGGACGAACGCGACCGCATCGTGGTCGATCCCTACCTCCGGGTCGAGGGTGTCGAGGATGCCTGGGCCGCGGGAGACTGCGCCGCGGTGCCCGACCTCGACCTCGGTGGAACGGATCCGCCCACGGCCCAGCACGCGCTCCGGCAGGCACGCCGGCTCGCGCGCAACCTGGCGGCGACGATCCAAGGCGGGGAGATGAAACAGTTCCGCTACAAGAACAAGGGTGGTCTGGTCTCGCTGGGCAGGTACAAGGGGGTCGCCCGCGTGATGGGCATCCCGCTCCGAGGGTTTCCCGCCTGGTTCCTGCACCGCACCTACCACGTCGCGATGATCCCTACGATCAACCGGAAGGTACGCGTGCTCATGGATTGGACCGTCGCACTCTTCTTCAAGCGCGACATCGTCCAACTCGGCTCCCTTTCGGAGCCGCGCGACAGGTTCGTGGAGGCCTTCGACGAGCCGGTACCCGGCGAGCCGGAGGCACACGGTTAGCCGCCTCCGGGAACTGCGCTCCCGGCGGTCTCGGCGCTCTCTTCGATCCCTTCCTCGCTTGGCTGTGCCTCGACGTACTTCATCCCGGTCTCACAGAAGCGTTGGAAATCGCAAGAGAAACAGAGACCGCTCGGACGAGGCTCGAACCGAGCCGCATCGACCTCCTCGAAGAGAGCCACGAGATCGCCCTCGTCGATGTCAAGTTCGGAAGCCGAGTACGTCACCTCGGCTGCGTCGCGCAGGTAGAAATAGGTCACTCTGATCTTGGCCGGGTCGACACCCCACACCCGCTGAGCGGCGAGGGCGTATATCGCCAGCTGTAAGCGCGATGTGGGATCCGCGGCGTCCGGTTTCCCCCCGCTCTTGAAGTCGACGATCTCCCACTCGTCGTCATCGCTCACGTACACAGCATCGATGCGCCCGCGCACGAGGTAGTCGCCCGGGAGGGCAACGACGAAGGCTTGCTCGGTGAAGCGCGGGCGAACCTCCGAGAAGCGGCTCGCCTCCCATCTCTTCTTGAGATCACCGAGGGACGAAAGCTTCGCGCCGCCCCTACCCTCCTGGGTCTCCTCCGGCACGAGATCGGGGAACTCCTCCGGATCGCCGAGACGCTGCTGTCCGATGGAGCGGATCTCTATCCAACGGTGGATCTCCTGTCCCAGGCGCGCCGCGCGGCTCGGCTTGCGAGGTAAAGGCCGCACGGTGGTCCAGTAGAACTGCTTCGGGCACTTAGCGAGCTGCACGAGGGACGAGACCGAGAGGCTCGTCAGTCGATCGTCAACCTCCTCCACCGGCTCCGCCGTAGCGAGACGAAGTTGCTCGACGACCTTGGCGCGCTCGGATTCGAAATCGCTCTGCGACACTCCCGACGTAGAGACGACATCTCCGAGGTCACCTCCTGCCGAGATCGCACGATCCACCTCCGCTCTCCATCCGTCATCGAACAGGTCATCTCCCCCGGTCTCGATCTCGGGAGGCCACGCTGAAGACCGCAGGGCGAGCTCATCCAACAACGGGTTCTCGTCGGGGCAGTCTTCGAACCGTCTCCGGGTGACCGAGGGGATCGCGTCGCGGGCTGCATTCTTCTCGTCCTCATGGCGGCCGCCCAGTTCCGCGAAGAAAGCCCCGATCTTGGCGGGAAACTTCCGTTCGTATGAAGTGGCTCCGTACCAGTGCGCGGCGGACAGATGAACGGCGCGTCGGGCGCGCGTGATGGCAACGTACGCGAGGCGTCGCTCCTCCTCTTCCTCGAGAGCCTGTAGCTGGCTATGGAACTTGGAGAGGTTCTTACTCTCCGTGAAGTCGGGGAGGTAGTCGCTGTCCTCGCGCACCTCGAACGGCAGTTGCCCCATCGATTTGTAGGGGTTCGTCGTCCGTTTGTTCGGAAAGATGCGATCGACGAGCCCAGGGATGTACACCACATCGAACTCCAAGCCCTTCGCCTGGTGCACTGTCATGAGTTTCACCGTGTCGTCGTCACGAGGTTGGGCCACCTCCATGTCTTCGACGTTCCTCGCCGCATCCAAGTAGTCGAGGAAGGTGTTCATCGACACCTCACCTTCGAGAGGCGAGAAGGCGGCGGCCGCGTCCAGGAAGGCGGCGATGTTGGCACGCGCCGCCCGCGCCGTCTCGGTCCCCGCCGCGAGCAGTTCGTTCTCGAGACCACTGGTATCCAGCACCTTCTCGATCGCCTCGGCCAGGGACAGGCCCCGCATCTCGACCCGAAGAGCCTCGACCTCGTCGTGCATCCGGGACAGTCGCGAGCGCGCCTCGTCCGATAACTCCTCGACCTCGTCGAGCCGGCCCAGGGCTTCGTAGAGGTAGAACCTCTGTTCCCCCGGATCGATCTCATCTCCCCCTTCGAGTTCCTGGAGACGCTCCTTGTAGATGTTCGTGTTCCTCGCGGCCCAGCGAGCCAAAGCAGCCATGTCCCGGAAGTGGATCCGCCAGCGAGGACCCATCGCGACGCGGGCGAAGGGAACGTTCTCTCCGGGTTGTGCGACGACCTTCATGTGCGCCAAGAGGTCGTTGACCTCGGGGGTCTCTAGGAGACCGGCGAGGCCCACTACCTCCACCGGCACGTCTCGCTCCTTCAGCGAGTGCAACAGCTTCCCGAAGAGTCGCTTGCTGCGACAGAGGATCGCGACCTCCTTCCACGGCACCGGCGCGCCGTCGATCCCGGTTCCCTCGCCACCGGCGATCGCCTTGATCTCCTCGGCGATCAACTCGGCCTCCACCGTGTCGCTCACCACGAGATCGGCCGTGACCTCTCCTTCGCCGCGCTTCTCAAAGGGTTGAAGCACCTTCTCCATCCCGCGCCTCTCGGGCGCGATGCCGCGTATCAGGACGTTCGCCGCATCCAGTATCCGAGCGCCACAGCGGAACGATTGCTCGAGAGCGAGCATCGCCGAGGGAACGCCATCCTTCGTCGGGAAATGCTTTGGGAAGTTGAGGATGTTGTGCAGGGTCGCGCCGCGCCATCCGTAGATCGCTTGGTCGGGATCCCCCACGACGGTTAGGGCCGAGCCGGGACCATAGACGTGCTCGAGCATCTTCCGTTGTGCGACGTTCGTGTCCTGATACTCATCAAGGAGGACGACGGGCCAGCGCTCGAGGAAGCTCCGCGCGACCTCGGGATGGGTTCCGAGGATCCGGCACGCAAGCGACACCTGGTCGCCGTAGTCGATCCGACCCAGACTCTTCTTGCGCTCGATGTACGCTCGCACGGCCCGCGCTATCTCGGGACGGCCCTCCAGGACGTCACGTACGTCCTTCTGGGCATCCTTCCCTTCCCTGCTGTACGCGGCGAGAAGAGCCGCGTCGGCCTCGATCACGCGCTCGGGATCGAGCAAGTGGTTCGAACAGGCGTCCGCGAGGGCGCGCACGTGTCCGATGATCGTGGGTATCCAGTTGACCTTCAGCTTCTCGAACGTCATCTCCTGGAGCAGTCGCTCGACGAGCAGGTAGGCCTGAGCGTCACTGAGGAGGGCGACCTCGGGCTCGACGCCGATCTTGGGCCCGTAATCGCGTATCAGCCGGTCGGCGAAGGCGTGGTAAGTGTGGACCGCAACCTCTTCGCCCTGAGGGAGGTCCACTTCCAACAGCGCTGTTCGGATACGTGACTCGAGCTCGGCGGCGGCCTTGTTGGTGAACGTCAGGCCGAGGATCGACGACGGACGCACCCATCCTCCCGATACGATGTATGCGATGCGAGCGGCCATGACGGCCGTCTTGCCGGAACCTGCTCCCGCCACGATGCTCACCGGTCCGCGGCCGTACGAGATCGCATCCCACTGTTCGGGCGTGGGCTCGTTGCCGTTCAGCGCGGCCAGTACCGCGGGATGAAAGTCGCTCATCCGACCTTCAGCTCCTCACCCTCAGCCCACAGCGGACACAGCGTCTTGAACTTGCAGAACATGCAATCCGCCTTCACGTTGGGAGTGAACTCCTCGTCCCCGATGCCTTTGAGGAGGACCTGGATCCGGTTCTCGACCGCCTCGTCCCACGGCATCGATCCGTCCTCGGGCACGTTGTCGTTGGGCACCTGTTGCACGCGATCCACGCGTCCCCGGTACTCGTGCCGGACGTAGACCAACTCGGCGGCCTTCGGCTCGCCCAGTTGCTTCAGATCGTCATTACGAACGCACGCGAGCAGATAGGTGGCGAGTTGCAGGTCCTCCTTAGCCTCGCGCGGCCATTTCTTCCTGTTGGAGGTCTTGTAGTCGATCAAACGGATGCCGCCGTCGAGCCGATCGATGCGGTCGATGCGGCCACTGATGTGCCAGCCGTTGAGGTCAAGTTCGAAAGGCCTCTCGGTTGCGATGACCTCGTGTTGTCCGTGCTCGGACCTCAGGTAGAGCTCCAGGATCCTGCGCATCTCGCGGCGGAGGTACGCGGTCACGGCGCCCGCCGGGAACGCCTCGTCGCGCCACCGGCGTTCACCCTCCGCGACGAGGCTCTCGAGATCGGGCTCGAGCTTCTTGTTCTCCAGATCTTCGAGGAGGTTGTGTATGAGGGACCCGAAGGCCATCTGATAGGTGCTCTCGGGGTCTAGTCCGAGCACCTGCCCCAAGAGGTATTGGAGGGCGCAGTTCTCGTAGGTCGAGTAGCGCGAGTACGAGCTGTGGAGGCGCCCGTGCATCACGGGCAGGTCGTTCTGGGTCCAGCGACGCCCCCACCACCATCGGCTGGGGTCGAGACCCGGAAGGTTGGACAACCCCCACACGGCCGCGAGCCTTGTCGCCGCGCGGAGGTCCGCCGACGAAGCCCACCGGCGCCACTGCGTCTCCGCCTCGCGCGGCGTGAGGATCAAGTCAGGCACCTCGGCGTTCTCCTCGGGCAGCTCCGCGAATTCGCGGAGGAACCTCGATGGTTCGGCCGCGGTTACGTCGGAGCCACCGGCACTCTGACCCGTGAAGACGAGGGACTTGGCGCGCGTGGCGGCGGCACGGAAGAGGCGCTCCTCCTCCTCGAGCGCGGCGCGCATGCGATCCGCGTGGTCCTTCAGTCCGGCCAAGAGTCCGACCTCGAGCATCACGCCGCGGCGCGAGGGGTCGGGCCACACACCTTCGGAAGCGCCGGCCACTACCGCGAACGAGAACTCACGGCCCTTCGCGGCGTGTGCCGTCGTGATGGTTACCGCCTCGCCGGCTCCCGCCAGTCGAAGGGACTCGGGCGCGAATTCTGCCGACTCTAGTGTGTCGAGGAAGTCACTCATCCGGGACGTACGCCCGCGCCGCTCGGCGAAGCGCACCAAGGCATCTGCGAAGGTTGTGTACGGATCCAGCTTTCGTGAGTCCTCCAACGCAACGGCGTCGGCGAACGCCTCCGATGACTCCCACAGTTTCCAGAAGGCATCATCCGGAGATAGCCCCTCGGCCCAACCACGCGCGGCATCGACCAATGAGCACAGAGAACCGACCTTCGTTCGGATGGGACCCGGAAGATCGACGTCGGCGCCGGCACATAGCTCGTGCAGCTCCAGATCGGAGAGCCGGGCGGCGCGCCGAAGCTCGGCCAACTCGGCGCTTCCCATCCGTCCAAGGTCGGACGCAAGGAGCTCCGGCCACAACTCCTCGTAACCGGGGCGGCGGAGGGCGATCGTGAAAAGGTTGATGATCGGCCTGATCACCGGGTCCTGCCCGAGGTGCAACGCTTCGCCCTCGATGTGGAAGGGCACCTGGAACCTCCGGAGCTCGCGCCGGAGGGGACTTACGAGTTGCCGGTAGTCTCGGAGGATCACCGCCATCTCGCCCCACGGGCGTCCCTCCGAATGGGCGGTGCGGAGATCCGCTACCACTCCACGGGCCTCCTCCGTGATGTGCGAATAGAGGCGAACCACTGGGCTCCCACCGGGTCTGAAAGCGAGATCCATCTGCGTGTCGGAGTCGGCGGCCAGGTCTGTCAGGTTCGCGGGATCGGCGCCGCGGAAGGCGAACACGCTCCCCTTGGGATCTCCAGTCACGACGGCGCTTCTCTCATGGTCGTCCCCGGGGAGCAACGCTTCGAGGAGCGTGCGTTCGGCGCGGTTCGCCTCCTCGAAGTCGTCCACGAGGAGGTGTGGGAAGACGCTGCGTAGATCCATCAGGACGCCGGGATGCTCGACGATCAGATGTCGTGCCTCGAGGAGCACGCCCGCGAAATCGAGTCGCGGTCGTCCGTCCTCGAAGGATGCCGAGTCGGCCAGCTTGGCGCGGTAACGCTCGTAGAAACCGGCGATCTCGATCCAGTCACGCCGGTCCAGTTCCTCGGCTTTGGAACGGACGTCGGCTGGTTCGTATAGACGTTCCTGCGCCCGGAGCAAGAAGTCGCGGACCTCTCCCGCGAACGCGGGGGATCCGAGCATGGATGCGTTCACCGGCCAGTCCGACGGAGACTCCTCCGCGAGCATCGAGCGGACGAAAGCCCTTTGGTCGAACGCGGTGAGCAGCACCGGTTCGTCGTCGAGCCCGATCAACTCGTGACCGATCTCCGATTCGACGCCTTCCGGCGTGACGATGGGGAAGGCCCGGTTGAGGAGTCCCCAGGCGAAGGCGTGGAACGTCCGGATCGTCGGCCCGGCAACGGAGCGACCCAATCGCCGGACCAGGGAGTCCCGCAGGGTCAGGGCGTGACGCCGGTCGCCGACGAAGAAGAGGATCCCCTCGGCCGGTACCCCTTCGTTCACGAGGCGCGCCGCCCGCTCCACCAGGGCGGTCGTCTTGCCGGTGGCCGCGGGCCCCGTGACTCTCAGGGTCCCGCCGGCCCAATCGACGGCGCGCCGCTGGCCCTCGGTTAACTCGATCCCCCTGGTGCGCGCGGCAGATGCCATGACCCCACCCTAGCGAGGGGGTGCGACAGGATGTGACCTGCGGCCTCAGAACGCGAAGAAAGGGAGTCGGACGCGCCCTAGCGGAAGATGTTTGGTTCTAGGCGCCCCACGACCGCGTCCGAACCCTGGTCCTGCTCCCCCTTCGGTACCGCGCACACGGAGATGCAGGCGTCCACCCACGACGACCAGACCTGGCCGTCGGGAGCGATCGTTACGTCGATGAAGTCGAGGATGTCGAGCCCGCAGCGACCCGGCCCGCAGGTGCCGCGCTTGAGCGGATCCTTCTTGTCGTTGACGGTGGTGGAGAAGAAGGTCGGGCTCTTGTCGAGCGCGTTCTTCGAGACCGTGATGTACCCGTTCCAAGTGGTGTTCTTGTATTCCTCGGGAGGCGGGCACGGGAGCTGCGCGACGAAGCAGTCGGGATTGGTCGTCGTCCCGGGCGACTCCGGGAACGGCTCTCCCGGCGAGTTCTCGCTACCCATGTAGGCGATCGCGACCTGACCCGGCTGTCCGACGTCGAGGCTCGGCAGGTTGGTCTCGTTGACGCCCGGTGACCCGACCATCAGCGGCTTGCTCCACGACCGGCCGCCGTCTTTGGAGATCGCCAGGTAGATCGATCGATCCCTGGCGCTCCATGCGTAGTAGATGTTGCCCTTCGAGTCGGTGGCGACGCTCGCTTCGTGATGGGCCATCCCGTTCTTCGCGACCTGGACCCGCTCCCAGGTCGCGCCCTCGGTCGTGCTGATCGCGAGCCACGGCTGCCCGCAATGGCCCTTGGGTAGGTAGACGGTGCCGTCCCCGCCGACGTGACCATGACCGTGGAGCCCGCCGCAGAAGGAGCCGGCATCGGTCGGATCCTCGGGGTCGTAACTGGGGGTCTCGGCCAGTGGATCGACGCCGGGGAACGCCGGGGAGCCCGTGCTCGTGAAGGTCAGGCCCCCGTCCAACGACTTCGAACACGACGAACTACCGACGTCGTTCCAGCAGTAGTAGACGACGTTCGGATAGATGGGCGTTGGACTGACCGCCGGTGGTCCCGAGAACAGCGTCTGATGATCGTTCACGGGGCGACCGCAGGAGAGCGGGTTCGTGATCCACGATTCCCCCTCGTCGTCCGAGAAGGAAAGGTACGAACAGGCGACCGTGAGATCGATGGTGAAGATCCGATCGACGCCCTCGGCATCGTCGACGTAGACATAGGGGTCGAAACTGACGCGGTGGGCCTTCGACCCGTTCGGGAACGTCGGCGAGACGTTCTTCCACGTCTTGCCATCGTTCCCCGAGCGGATGATGTCGGGGGCCGCCGCGAGCGTGACGTAGAAGACGTTCCCCTCGTTCGTGACGCCCAACGTCGGCTCGCCCGCCTGCATGGGAGACCCGTCGATCACCGGTCGATAGAGCTTGGCGTCGGGTCCGTGACCGCCCACCCGAGCGCCCCCGGCGCGGTGGGCCACCCCGCGGCCCCCGGAACCGTCTCCTCCGCCGGACCGAGCCTGCGCCACTGGAGCCTGTGGAGCGGTGATGAGAGCCAGAGCGACGAGGGCCGCGACGGCAAGGATCGTCGCTCGTCGAAAAACCGTAGTGGAAGTCACCGCCGAAGCCCCTTCCATGGCCGGGAGGTAGGACTACGACTAGGGTTCGCCGCGCGGTGGGAGCCCTCCTCCCCGAGCGGCCCCCTCAACCGATCTGCTCTTTAGCCGACGAAGCGGACGAATCGCCCGCGTGGGAGGCCTAAACGACGGAATCCCCGATAAGTACGGTGCCAACCACCTGGGCATCTCTCCCAGACGAGTGGTAACGTTTTCCACCTGGCCGTGGCGACGATGGAAGGGGAGTACAAACAGTGAAGAGGTTCATCATCCTCCTAGCCCTCACGGCCCTCGTGGCCCTGGTGGCCCTCCCGGGCGCGTCGGCGAAGCCCGGGAACCCGAAGAGCCCGCCCACGCACGGCTGCGATCAAGCCCTCGAGAACGACGGCGATCCCTACGACTCCACCTGCGACGGCTCCCCGTCGCTGAACGGGAACGGGGACGGGAACGCGAATGGGAAGCCCTGCGC
>JBOGXG010000097.1:0-3583 GCA_050694195.1 Actinomycetota bacterium
CATTGATGATCTCGGCGAACTACGCGATGGACGAGGAGGAAGAGGAAGACCAGCTATCGGATAAGCAGTTGGGCTGGACCCTCGGGGTCGCGATGGTCGCCTTCTCCGCGATCTTCATCGTCTTGCCGGTCTTCGGCACCCGTCTGATCGAGAATCTGTTCGACACCGATATCTCGCGCGAGAAGCCCCTGGTCTTCAACCTCATCGAGGGGAGCATCCGGCTCTCGATGTTCGTCGGCTATCTGCTGTTGATCGGTCAGTTCAAGGACGTTCGACGCGTCTTCCAATACCACGGAGCCGAGCACAAGACGATCTACGCGTACGAGAACGGCGATCCGATGGATCCTCGGATCATCGACGACAAGTATCCGACCCTCCACGTCCGATGTGGGACCAACTTCCTCTTCATCGTCCTCTTCTTCACGATCATCGCCCACTTCGCGATGGACGTGTTCCTTCCGACGACCGCACTTCTGCCTCGCATCCTGATCCGGCTCGCGGCGATCCCGGTATTAGCGGGGATCTCATACGAGATCATCAAGCTCGCCTCTCGCAACGAGGACTCTCTCGTCTTCAAGATCACCATGCTGCCGGGACTCGCGCTACAGCGGATCACAACCAAGCCGCCGAGCCTCGATCAGATAGAGGTCGCGATAGCCGCCATGCAGGCGGTCGCGAGAGAGATCGAGAAGCCATCGCCGGGTGCCCCCGAGGCGCCGGAAGCCCCGGTCGCCTAAAGGTCAGAGAAGGTCGGGCAGGATCCCCAGCCCCTCGACGATCAGGTAGCTCCGTCGCCACATCTCGGTTCCATCTCGGGTGCGGACGGCGGCGAGACCGAGCGACCTCGTTGTCTGGCCACCGACCGTTTGCGGTGGTCCGACCTCGACGAGTCCGAACCCGGGCTCCTTGTTCTTCCCGACGTCGATGAGGAACTCCGGATCGATCTCGTCCGAGAATCTCTTCTGCTCCGTTCCGGCGGAGAGGAACTCGACGATCCTCGGGGTCCCGTCGGGGAGCGACTTCTGGGGGAACTCGAAGAGCCTATGGCCGTGCGAGTCACCCGAGATGATCAGCACCGGCGCGCCCAGCCCGCCGAAGAAATCGATCAGTTCCCTCCATTCATCCGCGTAGGATTTCCTCCATGCCGCGGGAGTGGCATCAGATCCGAACGCCTGCGGGGACGCCACGATCAGAAGACCGGCGCCGTCGTCTCGAGCGGCTCGCATGCCGTCCTTCAGCCACCGCTTCTGCGCGGAACCCAGCTTCGACCGCTTCGACTTGTCGGGAACCTTCCCCGTCGAGTATCTCCTGCAGTCGATGCAGAAGATGGCTACGTCTCCGTACCGGAAGTCGAAGTGATCGTTCGATGGATTCGCGTGGAGCTCTTGGTGCGCCGCGATCGTGAATCTCCGCAAGGTTCGAGCGTGAGCCTGGTTCCGTCCATAGTCGGCATCGTCCCGGTAGAACGAGAACGGCACGTCGCGCGTCAGTTCGACGAGGTGGGGATCGGCGAGCATCCGCGTCCAATGATCCTGGTACGTGTCGCTCGCATGATCGATCACGCGGTGAGCGACGTACCCGAAGTCCCCTTGATGCAGGAAGAAGTCGGGCAGTTTCAGGAGGGCCTGACGGAAGGAGCGATGTGGACGAGCGGTCCACTGAGTGCAGGCCCCGAACGCGAACTTGATCGGGAGGCCTGGCGCCGGCCGGGGTTTGAAGCTGGATATAGGTCCTTCGACCCGCGCCCCTTTACGCTCCGCGACGGCTCTCCAGTAGACGATCGCGGCTTCGTCCAACGCCGTCAGATCCAGCGTTTCCTTCGCGACGAGGGCGCCAGAGTTGATGAGGCCGGCCCGGACCCGCCGCGCGCCGGTCGCCAACGCAGGATCGGTCCCGTACTCGAAGAAGACGCGCGCGGGCACCGCGACCTTCGCAACGACCTTGACGGTTGTCCCGCGCCCGTAGGGCACGCCCGCCAGGGAATACGTGATCGCAGGTGGTGAGGAACGAGGGTCTTGTTGGGACCGCGCCACGACATCGGAGACCCGGACGACCGCGCCCCGTCCGTCCGCTGCGTGCATCGTGTAGATGCCGAACGCGCCGACCCCCCCGATAGCCGCCTTCGAGTCGTCCTTCGCCTCCAGGGTCCAGCGGGTTGGCTCCTTCTTCCCGGCGGGCCAGACCTTGCACCTGATCGTGACGGGAGAGGCGCCCCGTATCTGCATCCGGATGCGGTAGCGCCGGTTCTCGTCGATCTGGAATCGTCGCTTACGCAGGACCCTGTGGTTATGTATCCCGCTGCGGATTATCTTGACTACGTTGCCCGGCCCGATGTGCGCCGCGTAGAGATCTGCGTAGCCGACCATCCGCGTGATCAGACCGGCGCGTGCCGTCTTGTTGGATACCGAGATCGAGGCGCGGAGGTCGACGTTCTTCACGTCATGGTCCAGCACGAGGACGGGGATGGGCTTATGAGCGACGTTGCTTTCCGAGGCCGGAAGCCGGATCAGACCTCGTCGATCCTTGATCGACCAATTCCGTTCGTAACGTTGGTTGAACCACTCGGCGCCCCAACCCTTGCGGTCACGCCTCTTGAAGCCATCGGCGAAGAGGGGTTCGTCTGGCTTCTTCTTTCTCTTCTTTCGCTTCGGTCGGCCCCCGGCCGGGAGCGAGCGCGTCGCCACCGCTCCCGCACCCAAAAGAGCTTTGCTTAGGAAGCCACGCCTAGAATCCCTGATGTCGTCCGTCATCGAAGCACCCCGCCACGACGGCTGTGGCCGCCGGCACCCTGTATCCTGTTACCACTCCCAAGATAACGCCCTATTCGGCGCGCCGAGCCTTGAAAACGCAAAGTGGCCGAGGAATCGAGTGGATCCATGAAGCTGCCCGCAGACCGCCTCGAGGAGATGGTCGCGAGGTTCGAACAGGTCGAACAGGACCTGCAGGACCCCGCCGTAGCGTCGCGCCACGACGAGTTCAGGGATCTGGGCAAGGAGTACGCCGAGCTGCGCCCCGTGGTGGAGGCATGGCGCCTGTATCGCGCCGCCGAGGCCGACCTCGCGGAGGCGAAGTCGATGCTGCCGAACACCCAGGGCGACGAGCGCGCCTATCTGGAGCAGGAGGTCAAGGAGCAGCAGGCCACGCTGGAACGCTTGGAGGCCGAGATCTCGGAGGCCCTGGTCCCCAAGGACCCCAACGACGACCGCGACGTCATCATCGAGATCCGAGCCGGGGCGGGTGGTGACGAAGCAGGACTTTTCGCCCAAGAACTCTTCCGGATGTACTCACGCTATGCCGAGGATCATCGATGGAAGAGCGAGGTCCTGTCGTCGAATCCGACCGGCGTCGGCGGCTTGAAGGACGTGACGTTCGCCATCAAGGGGAAGGGCGCCTTCTCCCGCTTCAAACACGAGGCAGGGGTGCATCGGGTTCAGCGAGTGCCCGTCACGGAATCGAGCGGCCGGATCCATACCTCGGCGGCGGCGGTGAACGTCCTCCCCGAAGCCGACGAGGTGGACGTTCAGGTCGACATGAACGACCTCAAGAGCGACGTCTACCGCTCGAGCGGTCCGGGGGGCCAGTC
>JBOGXG010000098.1:0-13735 GCA_050694195.1 Actinomycetota bacterium
ACGGTCGAGCGCGGCGCGCCGGCGCATCCAGGCGAGCCGGAGGCAGACCTCCGGACCGCTCGATCTCGCCGAGGGTGACCTCGTCGTCCACGAGGTCCACGGCATCGGACGCTACGAGGGCATGGTCGAGCGCGAGCTGTTGGGCGTGCATCGTGAGTACCTCATCATCGGCTACGCCAAGGACGATCGTCTCTACGTTCCGAGCGATCAGGTCGACCTCGTCACGAAGTACATCGGCGGCGAGCTTCCCCGGATCAGCCGGCTCGGTTCGGGTGAGTGGTCCAAGACGAAGGCGCGCGTCCGTCGTCATGCGCGCAAGATCGCCGGCGAACTGGTCCGTCTCTATTCCGCTCGCATGCACGCGAAGGGCTTCGCTTTCCCGCCCGACACGCCGTGGCAGCGCGAGCTCGAGGACGCGTTCCCCTACGAGGAGACACCGGACCAGCTCCGAGCCATCGACGAGGTCAAGGACGACATGGAGAAGCCGGTGCCGATGGACCGTCTCGTCTGTGGAGATGTGGGTTACGGAAAGACGGAGATCGCGGTTCGCGCCGCCTTCAAGGCGGTCGCGGCAGGGAAACAGGTCGCGGTCCTCGTCCCCACCACGATCCTCGCTCAGCAGCACCACGCGACGTTCGGCGAACGGTTCAGGAGCTTCCCCGTTCGCGTTGAGATGCTCTCGCGCTTCCTCTCGGCCGCCGAGGCGCGGCGCGTCACCGAAGACCTCGCGGCGGGGAAGGTCGATGTCGTCGTCGGCACGCACAAGCTCCTGCAGCCCGACGTCAAGTTCTCGGATCTGGGCCTGGTGATCGTCGACGAAGAACAGCGCTTCGGTGTCGAACAGAAGGAGAGGCTCAAGGAGCTGAGGACGAACGTCGACGTCCTGACCCTTACTGCAACGCCCATACCGAGGACGCTGGAGATGGCGATGTCCGGCATCCGCGACATGTCGATCGTGGATACCCCGCCCGAGGATCGCCATCCCGTCATGACGTACGTCGGCGACTTCGACGACGCGACCGTATCGTCGGCGGTTCGCCGGGAGCTGTTGCGCGACGGGCAGGTGTTCTACGTCCATCACCGCGTAGACACGATCCAGCACGCCGCGCGCCGTCTCCAGGAGCTCGTGCCCGACGCGCGGGTCGGCGTCGCTCACGGGCAGATGGATGAACGTACCCTCGAACAGTCGATGCTCGATTTCGGCGATGCGAAGACCAACGTGCTCGTTTGCACGACGATCATCGAATCCGGGCTCGATATCCCAACGGTCAACACGTTGGTCGTGGAGCGTTCCGACCTTCTCGGTCTCGCACAGATGTACCAACTCCGAGGGCGTGTCGGCCGGGCCCACGAGAGAGCGTACGCGTACCTCTTCTACTTACCGGAAAGATCGTTGACGGAGGGCGCTCACGAGCGACTCAAGACGATCTCGGAACATACCGGCCTCGGCTCCGGTTTCCGCATCGCGATGCGGGACCTCGAGATCCGAGGAGCCGGCAACCTCCTGGGAGCCGAGCAGCACGGTCACATCGCGGAGGTCGGTTTCGATCTCTACGTGAAGATGATGGCGACGGCCGTCGACGAGGCGAAGGGTCTCGGCTGGCAGGAGGACGGCGAGGTCCGCATCGATCTGCCGCTCGAGGCGTTCATCCCGAAGTCGTACGTCGCCGACGAGAACCTCCGCCTCGAGGCCTACAGGAGGATCGCCTCCATCCGCGAGCCCGACGAGTTGGAGGAGGTGCGCGCCGAGTTGATCGATCGTTACGGCTCGCCCATCCCCGGCCCGGTGGAATCTCTGTTCGAGGTTGCCGGTCTCCGCCGTCTCATGATGGCGAACGGTGTGATCGAGGCCGCGACCGTGGCGAAGCATCTGAGGATCCGTCCGATCGAACTCGAGGACTCGAAGGTCGTCAGGCTTCAGCGGATCCTGCCGACGGCGGAGTGGCGCCCGGCGACGCAGACCCTGCTCGTACCGGAAAGCCTCCTTCCGAAGGCCGGCGTAGTGACGTGGGTGGTCGATCTTTTGAAACAGATAACCTCGGGCTCATGAAGCGCACACGCCTCTTGCTCGTCCTCGCCACGGTGTCGTTCGTGGGTTGCGGGAACCTGCTGGAGCCGGCCGCCGCGGTCGTGAACGATCGCAAGATCCCACTCGGGACCATCGAGGAGTCTCTCGAGACGTTCCGCTCCATGGAGAAGTACGACCAGCTGGTGGGGCAGGGCGACGTCGACGCCGTCGAGCGCCAGTACGAGCAGGGGCAGCTCGCCACCCTCGTTCGACGCGAGGTGCTCGAGCCCAAGGTGGAGGAACTCGGGATCGAGATCACCGAAGAGGAGGTGAAGGAGCAGATCGACACGATCCGCGCCGACTTCCCGACGCAAGGAGCTTTCGAGGAAGCGCTCGCCGAGCAAGCGATCGCGCCCTCCCAGCTCCCCGACCTCGTGCGCGACAGGTTGATCGAGGAGGCACTGCGCGCAGAGGTCACGAAGGACGCCGGCGCGACGGAGGAAGAACTCCGAGCCGAATTCGAGTCGCGCGTCGACGAGTTCGTCGAGACCCACACCGCTCACATCCTTGTCGACTCCCAGGCGGTCGCTCAGGAGATCTCCGACCAGTTGAACGCGGCCCCTCCGGGCCGCGTCGAGGATCTCTTCGCCGAACTGGCCGAGGAGCGTTCTACGGACAGGCAGTCGGCGAAACAAGGCGGCGATCTCGGTTACACGCGTCCCGGCCAGTTCGTCGCCGAATTCGAGGACGCGGTGGCGGAGCTCGAAGAGGGCGAGATCTCGCAACCCGTCGAATCGGAGTTCGGATTCCACGTCATCCGATTGATCGACCGCCGCGCCGTTCCGTTCGAGGAGGTGCGCGACGAACTCGACCAAGAGATATCCGGGACGGCCGAGGACGAGGCGTGGCAGGCGTGGCTCGAGGACGCCTACCGCGATGCCGACGTGCGCGTGAATCCGCGCTTCGGCGAGCTCGACATCTCCACGGGCCAGATCACCGACGCCGCGGCGGAGGACATCCCGGGCGCCGAGGCACCGCAGGAGGAAGAGCCGGCGGTCGACGCCTCTCTCTCGCCCGCTCCCTAAGCGTTAGATCGAACGGAGGCAGCGCTGATGCCCCTGCTGGTCGTTCCCCTTGCCGGCGACGAGGTCGACCGGCTGACCCTCGGGGAGTGGGACCGGTTGCGGGCCTGCGAGCGAGTTCTCTTCGAGCAGGTGGACCATCCCCTGCTCGCGCGCCTGCGGGATGAGGGAGTCGCCGTGGGGCCTTTCGATGTCGAACCCGACGCGACCCGGGACGGATGGGCTCTCGTCGCCGATCCGGATTCGGCCAGGATCGCCGAGCTCGCGCTCGCGGGAGCGGTCGTTACATCGGGGACGGCCGCAGCGCCGGATGCGCTAACCGCGGCCCGGGGTGCGTACGTGGGCCGGCGCGCCGCGGGATCCCTCGGAACGCTGGCCATCGTCATGGCGCGCCTACGGGGGCCGGATGGATGTCCGTGGGATGCGCAGCAGACCCACGATTCGCTCCGGGTGCATCTCCTCGAGGAGGCGTACGAGGTTCTCGAGGCCATCGATCGCGGCCACACGGGAGTGGAGCTCGAGGAAGAACTGGGGGACCTACTGCTGCAGGTGATGTTTCACTCCCAGCTCGCCGCGGACGACTCCCGCTTCGATATAGCCGGCGTTGCCGACGGCATAGTTGCGAAGCTGATCCGCCGTCACCCCCACGTCTTCGGTGATGTTTCGGTGGAGGACGCCGCCGAGGTCATACGCAACTGGGAGACGATCAAGAGGCAGGAGAAGGACGCGGGGCGGGACAACGAGCCGCCGGGGCATTTCGAGGGCATCCCCTCCGCCTTGCCCGCTCTGCTCGCCGCCTACAAGACACAGAAGCGGGCCGCGGCCCTCGGTTTCGATGCGGACGAGAGCCACGCCTTGGACCGGCTCGCGGGAAGCTGGCCGCCCGACGGCGGCGATCTCGGCAGCGCGCTCTTCTGGCTCGTGGCGGTCGCCCGCGCCCGCGGGATCGATCCGGAGGCCGCGCTGCGGCGGGCGATCCTGGAATTCCAGGCCGGCTTCTGAGCTGCTGCTATCGTCCTTTGTTACTGGTGTTGAAGGAGTTAAGCGTTGATTAGAGTCATCCCGTGAGCGAGATCGTTTTCATCCGCGGCCGCGAGATCCTCGATTCCCGAGGCAACCCGACCATCGAGGTCGACGTCGCGCTGGATTCCGGCGCAACCGGCCGAGCCGGCGTCCCATCGGGGGCGTCGACCGGCGCGGGAGAGGCCCTCGAGCTCCGCGATGGTGGTTCGCGCTACCGGGGCAGAGGCGTGCGCAACGCGGTCGATAACATCAACGCGGAGATCGCGCCGCTCGTCCTCGGCTACGACGCGCTCGACCAGCGTCTGATCGATACGGTCCTCCGGGACCTCGACGGGACCGACGACAAGTCGAAGCTCGGCGCCAACGCGATCCTCGGCGTGTCGCTGGCGGTGGCGCATGCGGCGGCGGCGGAACTGGGTATCGCCCTGTTCCGCTACCTCGGCGGCCCCGACGCCCACGTCCTTCCCGTGCCGCTCCTCAACGTGTTGAACGGGGGAGCGCACGCCGACAACTCGGTCGACCTTCAGGAGTTCATGCTCGTTCCACTCGGCGCCGGGTCCTTCGCGGAGGCGCTCGAGTGGGGATCGAACACCTACCACGCGCTGGCGAGGATCCTCGAGGAGCGAGGGCTCTCGACGGGCGTCGGCGACGAAGGGGGCTTCGCACCGGACCTCGGGGCGAACTCGGAGGCCGCCGAACTCCTGGTCGCATCGATCGAGGCCGCGGGATACGACCCGGGCGTGGATATCGCGCTCGCCCTCGATCCGGCCACGTCCGAGATCTACGAGGACGGTAGTTACGTGCTGGCCTCGGAGGATCGGAAGCTCACCAGCGAGGAGATGGTCGCTTTCTGGGAGGAGTGGCTCGATCGCTACCCGATCGTATCGATCGAGGACGGGATGGCGGAGAACGACTGGGATGGTTGGAAGCATCTCACTGATGCGGTGGGGTCCCGCGTTCAACTCGTCGGCGACGACCTTTTCGTGACGAACCCCGACGTCCTCTCGCGCGGCATCCGCGAAGGTGCGGCTAACTCGATACTCGTGAAGCCCAACCAGATCGGCTCCCTTTCCGAGACGCTCGAGTGCGTTCGCATCGCGCAGCGGGCCGCCTTCACTACGGTCATCTCGCACCGTTCCGGCGAGACCGAAGACGCGACCATCGCGGATATCGCGGTCGGGACGAATGCCGGTCAGATCAAGACCGGTGCCCCCGCCCGCGGGGAACGCACCGCCAAGTACAACCAACTGCTGAGGATCGAGGACACCCTCGGCGATGCGGCCCGTTACCCGGGACGCCTCGCCTTCCCGCGCCTCGTTGGAGCCGGATCGTGAGCCAGGCGAGCCTCCGCCGCTCCAGGTTCGCGCTCGGACGGGGGCCGGGCTTAGTCGCGTTCGTCCTCGTCGTGGGATTGCTGCTCGTCATGGCGATCGAACCGACGCGGCAACTCTTGACGCAGGAGGATCGCGTGTCGTCCATGGCCGAGGATCTGGCGAAGATCGAGAGGTTGAACGCTCAGCTGGAAGCGCGCATCGACCGGTTGAAGGACCCGGACTACATCGAGCAGCAAGCGCGCGCCCAGGCCGGACTGGTTCATCCCGGCGAGGTCCCTTACGTCGTGATGCCGCCCAGTGACGGAACGCACTCGAACGACGATCGCAGACGACGACGTACCGAGCCGGCGCCGGCCCCCGAACCGGGGGTTGTCGAAAGCTTCCTCGATTTCATCGGGTTCCTCTAGACGCCTCCGCTCGGGCCAGAGGTCGGTACGGCCGGTGTAGGGGTACGATGCTTGCATGGTTGAGATAGGCGCCATCGTCGAAGGTGTGATCGTGAAGGTCATGGAGTACGGCGCGATCGTCAAGCTGGATACGGGCGAGAGCGGCATGGTTCACATCTCCCAGGTCGACAAGAACTACGTGAAGAACATCAGCGAGCACGTCAAGGAGAACGACCGGGTGACGGTGAAGGTCGTCGGCCAGAAGGAAGACGGCAAGATCGATCTTTCTATCAAGCAGGCGGAGCCCGGCTACGAGGACAGGCCCGTCCGCCGCGGGGGCCGCGACCCCGAGTTCGAGCAGAAGCTCAAGAAATTCATGAACCAATCCCAGGAGCGGCTGGTGGATCTCAAACGTCACCGAGAGGGCAAACGGTAGGGGCGCCCTGACGCTCGACCATTCGACCACCGACAGCTCCATCGTTACGGCTCAGCTCGGGCGGTCGCTGCGCGGTCCCTGGGCGGTTGCGGAACGCTGTCATCTCGGGGTGCCGATGGTCATCGAGAACCACCCCCGTCTGGAAGACGGCTCCCCGTTCCCGACGCTGTACTGGCTGACGTGCCCGATCTTGCGGAAGAGGGTCAGTCGCCTCGAATCGCAAGGATTCATGAACGAACTGAACGACCGTCTGCAACGAGATCCCGACATGCGGGTCCGTCTGGAGGCTTCGATCCGGCGCCTCGTCGAGCAAAGGGATTCGCATGCAGTCATCCCCGATGCCGGTGCGCCACCCGGCGGGGGGCCGGACAAGGTGAAGTGCCTCCATGCGCACGTGGCCACCGAACTCGTGCAACGCGACGATCCGGCCGGGTCGGTGTCGTTGGCCCTTGCGGGATGGCCGGACTGCCGGCGTCCGTGCGTGGAGGAGCCATGAGGGTTGCGGCGATCGATGTCGGGACGAACTCGACCCGGCTGCTCATCGCGGAGGAGGCCGCCCCCGGCGGCTTCCGGCCCGTCGAGCGGCGACTCACGATCACGCGGCTGGGTCAGGGCGTGCATCAGAGGAAAGTGCTCGCGCCGGAGGCACTGCACCGGACCTTCGCGACGATCGCAGACTACGCGGCCACATGTGGTGAGTTGGGCGTGGAGAAGCTGCGTGTCACAGGGACGTCGGCGGTTCGCGATGCGCATAACCGAGAGGAGTTCATCGAAGGGGTCCGCCGTCTGACGGGGGCCGAGCCCGAACTTCTCTCCGGGGATGAGGAGGCGCGGGCCATGTTCCTCGGGACCCTTTCCGATCTGGCCGAACCAGGGCCGGTGCTCGTCGTCGACATCGGGGGCGGATCGACGGAGCTGGTCGCCGGCCGCAGCGAACCCGAGCGTCTCGTATCGCTGGACATCGGCTGCGTCCGGATGCTGGAGAAGCACCTCCACTCCGACCCTCCCGAGGCCGACGAACTGACGGCTCTGCGCGAGGACGTATCGGGCAAACTGCTGGCCGTGAGGGAGGGGCTCGGAGTGCCCCCGGGCGCGCGCATGATCGGCGTCGCCGGAACGGTTACGCAACTCGCCGCGATGAAGGTCGGGCTCCTCGTCCACGACCCGGATGTCACCCATCACATGGTTCTGTCCCACGGCGATATCCGCTTGATGGCGCGGAGGCTCGCATCTGTCACCTACGAGCAGAGGCGGTCCACTCCCGGACTCGAACCGGGCAGGGCGGACGTGATCGTCGCGGGGGCCGAGATCCTGCTTTGCGTGATGGAGACGTTCGATACCGCCGAGGTCCTCGTGTCGGAGAAGGACATCCTCGACGGCCTGGTGCTTCAGCTTCTCTCAACATAACTACGAAAAGCTGGCAAACCCCCTGGACGACCGCCGCCTCCCCGGCTTGCTACTAGATAGTTGGATGGGGTCTAACGATGGGAGGCATCTGTGAGAAAGAGTCATCTTTCGCGCGCTCTGGGCGCGGCGGTTCTGATGCTCGGCGTGATGGCGGCTCCCGCCGGCGGCGGCGTCGGAACCACCTATAACGTCCAAGTTGGGGCCTTCTACTCGGAGGACCTGCCTGCAGTCGGCAATAACTTCTATCCGGAGCAGATGCAGGTGCATCCCGCCGAACAGCTCAATTTCGCCAGCGGCGGCTTCCATACCGCTACTCTGCTCCCACTCGGCGAGGATCCGGACGCCTGGTTCGCCGCCAACGCAGCCTCTCCCGACGACCCCTTCTTCTTTCGTGAACCGCGACCCCGATGACGGCGAGAAGGGTTACAAGTACAGCCACCTCGCTTTGATGGGGAACGTGGATCCGGCCTGCGGCGCTCCCGAGGCGCCCTGCGATTACGACGGAACCTCGGTGGTCTCTCCGAACATCCTCGGGGAGGGTCCCTTCACGGTTCGGCTGGATGTCCCGGCGGCCTCGAGCTTCTGGGTCGTGTGTCTGATCCACCACGGCATGCGCATGGAGGTCGACGTGGTGGACGCGGCCACTCCGGTTCAGACGCAGGCCGAGATCGATGCCGCGACCGCGGCGAAGCAGGCCCAGGAGGCGGCCGACGCGGAGGCGCTCCACGAGCAGATGCTCGACCAGCACCAGAGCCACGATGAGAACGGCCAGAAGGTCTGGGACGTATTCGCCGGGTTCGACACAGAAGACTTCGCCCTCCACGCTTTCTACCCGGCGCGCCAGAAGGTGAGGAAGGGTCAAGCTGTCGAGTGGCACTTCGGCTCGTTGGTTACCGAGGACCACTCCGCCAGCATGAACGTGAAGCAAGCAAGGAGGAGGATCGTCCGGAAGGACTTCCTACTTCACTGCGATCCAGATGGGGACGCAGGCGCGGGTCCCGACACACCCCCGGAGCTCGAAGGCCCCCCGTTCTGCAACGATCCACTGACGCTTGAGTTCGACGCCGCTCCGAAGGCCATCGTCGGCGCAGGCAACGGGAATTACAGAGGGAAGAAAGACCTTGAGAGCTCGCCCATATCGGGGGCGAACCTCGGAGGCGAAGAGGCCTTCCAGGTCGACTTCACCAAGAAGCTCGACAAGTCGGTCAACTACATGTGCGTGATCCACCCCCACATGCGAGCGAAGATCGTGATGTAGCACCGGGTGGGGAGTGACACCGGAAAGGCGGCCTCGTGGGGGCCGCCTTTCTGGCGTTGGGGGGAAGAGCGAGGAGGTTGGTAGCCTCGTTACATGAACGAGTTCATCTGGGAGCCATCGCGGGAGGTCATCGACAACGCGAATGTCACGCGGTTGATGCGCCGCCACGGCTTCGACGACTTCGCCACTTTCGTGGAACGGACCCAAGAGGATCCCGAGTGGTTCTGGGACGCGGCAGTGAAGGACCTCGAGATCGATTTCTTCCAGCCGTACGACAAGGTGCTCGACGGTTCCGAGGGACCTCAATGGCCTAAGTGGTTCGTAGGCGGCACCGTGAACCTCACCTACAACTGTGTCGATCGCCACGCGGCGGCCGCGGAGACCACGTCCGCGGCCGCGCTCAGGTGGGAGGGCGAGGATGGGGCGACTCGAGTCCTCTCCTATGCCGATCTCGCCCGCGAGGTGAATCGCGTGGCGAACGGTCTCACCTCTCTGGGCATCAGGCGCGGAGAGGCGGTGGGCGTGTACATGCCGATGATCCCGGAGGCCGTCATCGCCATGTATGCCATCGCCAAGATCGGGGCCATATACATGCCGATCTTCTCGGGATTCGGTGCGCCGGCCATCTCGACGCGGCTCGACGATGCACAGGCCAAGGTCTTATTCACGGCCGATGGTTTCTACCGGCGGGGGCAGAAGGTCGCGATGAGAGAGACGGCCGACCAGGCGGTCGCTCACTCGCCTAGCGTTGAACACCTCGTGGTCTTCAGCCGCTTCCCGGAAGACGACGCTACCTCCGGTCCGAAGCACCTCCCCTGGAGCGAACTCGTCGAGAAGGGTCTGTCCGAGCTGCGCGCGCCGGAGTTCGATCCCGAGACGCCTTTCATGATCGCCTACACGTCGGGTACGACCGGCAAACCGAAGGGGAGCGTTCACGTCCATGGCGGTTTCCTCGTGAAGATCGCGCAGGAGGTCGCCTACCAACTCGACGTGAAGCGGGACGACGTTCTGTACTGGGTGACCGACATGGGATGGATCATGGGTCCTCTCGAGATGGTTGGGACGCATGCCGCGGGAGCTTGCGTGTTCATGTACGAGGGCGCGCCGAACCACCCCGGGCCCGACAGGCTGTGGGCCCTGTGCGAGGATCACGGCGTCTCGATCCTCGGCGTGTCGCCTACGCTGATCCGCGCTTTGATGCCCGCCGGCGAAGAGATGGTGCGCAAGCACGACCTCGCGAAACTGAGGATCTTGGGTTCTACGGGGGAGCCGTGGAACCCCGAGCCCTACCGCTGGTTCCACGACGTGGTAGGGGGCGGCCGTATCCCGATCATGAACCTGTCGGGAGGGACGGAGGTCGGCGCTTGCTTCCTCGGTCAGTCACCGGTGGTGCCGACGAAGGTGTGCTCCCTCGGTACTCCCTCCCTCGGCATGGCGATGGAGGTATGGACCGCCGACGGCAAGCCCGTTGCGCCCGGCGAGGTCGGCGAGCTCGTCTGTACTAAACCGTGGCCCGCGCAGACGCGCGGGTTCTGGAACGCGCCGGAGCGGTACATCGACACCTACTGGTCGCGCTGGCCCGACGTCTGGGCACACGGCGACTGGGCCTCGATCGACGCGGACGGTTATTGGTTCCTCCACGGCCGGTCCGACGACACCCTGAACGTTGCCGGGAAGCGGATCGGACCCGCGGAGTTCGAGTCCGCAGCCGTCGATCACCCAGCGGTCGTGGAGTGCGCCGCGGTCGGCGTCCCGGACGAGATCAAGGGCACGGCGGTCTGGTGCTTCTGCATCCTCCGACCCGGTATCGAGCCGTCCGACGATCTGGCCACGGACGTGAAGCGCGCGATCGCCGGACAGTTGGGCAAGGCCTTCACTCCCTCGGAGGTGAAGTTCGTAGCCGAACTTCCGAAGACGCGCTCGGCGAAGATCCTTCGACGAGCCATCCGCGCCAAGGTTCTCGGGGAGGACCCCGGCGATATGTCATCGCTCGAGAACCCGGGTGCGATAGATGCCATCGAGCGTGCGCTCGGTAGCGATCGCGGATGACGGTCTTCTATTTCGTCCGGCACGGCGTGACGGATCACACAGGGCACAGATTGTCGGGGTGGATGGAGGGGATCCACCTTAACGACGAGGGTCGTCATCAAGCAGAGGTCGCGGCAGACGTGCTCGCCGACAAGCGGTTGAAGGCCGTCTACTCGAGTCCCATCGACCGCTGTTACGAGACCGCGGAGGCGATCGCCGCGAGGCATCGGAAGCTCCTTGTGACGACGGACCACGACATCGGGGAGGTCGGTTACGGTCGATGGACGAACCGTCCCTTGCGGGGGCTTATGCGGACGAAGCTGTGGCAGACCGTGCAACGGCGCCCCTCGGCGGTCACCTTCCCGGACGGTGAGTCGTTCCGGTCGGTGCAGAGCCGCGCGGTGAACGCGGTGGAGAGGATCGGCGAGAAACATAAACGCGACTCCGTGTGTTTGGTCTCTCATGGAGATGTCATCAAGCTCGTCTTGGCGCACTATGTCGGGATCCATATCGATCACTTCCAGCGCATCGTCATCGCGCCCGCGTCCGTCTCCACGCTCGCGGTGGGAGATGGGAGCGTCCAGCTATGGTCCCTCAACGCCATGCCCATGACGATCCCGGGGAGGAGCGCATGACGGAGCGGGAGATGACGCCGGACGTCTTCACGACCGGCTACACCGGCACTCCCGGACATCGCGCTTTCTACCTTCAGGCGCGCACGGAGGCGGACACCTTCACGTTCGCGCTCGAGAAGGCCCAGGTGTCGGTTCTTGCGGAGAAACTTGGGGAGCTTCTGCTCATGATCGACCGCGAGGACACGATCAGCGGCGCGCAACCCGTCCGCGATCCGGCCCTCGAGACCGAGGTAACCGAGCCGGAATTGCGGGTGGGCACGATAGGACTCGCCTACGACGAAGGGACCGACGTCGTATCGCTGCTGATCGAACCGTCGACTGCAGACGATGAGCCTGATGAAGACGGCGACACCGTTCGTTTCCTTCTCCGGCGTGACCAGGTGAGGTCTTTCATCCTGCACGCCATGGCCGTTGTCGCCGAGGGCCGACCTTTATGCCAGCTGTGCGGACTCCCGATGGATCCCGAAGGACACGCGTGCCCCGCCTCGAACGGGCATCATCCCGCCGCTTGACCGAGCAGGATCTCCTCGAGCGGGGAGATATCGAGATCCTCGGGCTCCTGCCGTTCTCGTCGAACCACGTCTTCCTCGCGAAGGTGACCGCGGGCGATGACGAGACCCACGCCGTCTACAAGCCGCAACGAGGCGAACGTCCGCTGTGGGACTTCCCGGCGGGGACGCTCGGCGCCCGCGAGGTGGCCGCGTACCTCGTCAGTGAAGCCGCGGGGTGGGGGATCGTGCCGCCCACGATGATGCGCCTCGACGCTCCGCTCGGGCCGGGCTCGCTGCAGCTGTTCATCGACCACGACCCGGAGCGGCATTACTTCGTGCTGATGCACGAACGGGGGCCGGAGATGGCGACGTTCGCTGCGTTCGATGTCGTGATCAATAACGCCGACCGTAAGGGCGGTCATGTGATCGAAGCCCGGGACGGGCGTCTCTACGGCGTCGATCACGCGCTCTCGTTCAACATCGAGCCGAAGCTGAGGACCGTGATCTGGGCGTTCGCCGAGGATCCGCTGGAGGAACGGCTGAAGAGCGACCTCGAGCGCCTGCGCGTCGCCCTTGCTCCGGGGTCTCGTCTCGCCACCCAACTCGACGAGTTGTTATCGCCGGCCGAGACGGCCGAGACCCGCGCGCGCCTCGAGATGCTGCTCGCCGAGGGCAGCTTCCCGGCTCCCGAGGGTCCCTTCGACATGCCGTGGCCCCTCGTCTGACGAGCCGCCGTATCGTGAACCAGGCCCCCGTACCCCAACTGGCAGAGGGACGCGACTTAAACTCGTGACAGTGTGGGTTCGACTCCCACCGGGGGCACGCCACCCGCACCAAAACCGGCCGAGTGCGAATCCAGTCAGGTTTTCCCTGACACATTTCGCACTCGGCGTTGAGGCCGAAAGGATCCGCAGTGACCGAGCGCTTCTTCCACATCGAGATCATCACGTCCGAGGACGGGCTCAAGGCAGAGATCAACGGGTCGCCCTCGCTGTGGGCGGAGATCGCGCGCATCGGTGGGTCCCTCGGCGAGGGGATGTCGCTGACCGCCGATGACGATCTGTCCCTGGAGGTCGAACTCCGAGGCGAGGACAGGCGACGTTACCGCAGGGGGCTCGCGAGGATAGACATCATCCCCGGTAAGGAGGGCGTCGAGCCGACCTTCGAGCCGGCGGCCGATCCCGCGGGCGACGCGTTCCCTTTCGGGATCACGGCGGACGGAGGGATCGAGCAAGACGTCCTCGACCGATCCGCCCTCTACGTCGACGTCAACACGAGCGCCGACGGCATCCGCTACTGGCGACTGTCGCTTCTGAAGAGCGGAGAGCAGGTGAGCGTGCCCGAGGACGCGCTCGGCGACGCGGAGCCGTTCCTCCACCCGAGCGTGGTCAAGATCTGCGAGCGGCTCAGACAGGCGTTCATCCCAACGCCGCCCGGCCTGGCCAACGGCTTACGTGTGAGGATCTCGCGCGAGGTTCCCCCGCGCCTGGTTCCCGATCCGGGGCTGACGCCGGGGCTGGAGTCGTCGATCCTCGACGCGACGGACGGTCCTTTGCCCGACGGCTTCCGGGTCTCCGACGCGTTCGATGCGACAACGTTCGCCGCGGAACGCGTCTCGGAAACGCTCGAGGACATCCTGCGTTGCTT
>JBOGXG010000099.1:0-13772 GCA_050694195.1 Actinomycetota bacterium
CCCATCCCGTAGGCGAGGCCGTAATTGACCATCTTCGCGACGGAGCGCTCCCCCGGCCCCAGTTCCTCGGCCGGGATGTCGTAAACCCTCGCCGCCGTTGCTGCGTGGATGTCGTCACCCTTCTCGAACACCTCCAGCAGGATGGGGTCCTCCGAGAGATGAGCCATGACTCGCAGCTCGATCTGCGAGTAGTCGATCGACATGATCAGGTTCCCCGGCTCCGGGATGAACGCTCGCCGGATCTGCCGTCCGAGATCGGTTCGTACCGGGATGTTCATGAGGTTCGGGTTGGTGCTCGAGAGCCGGCCGGTAGCGGCGACGGTCTGGTCGTAGGTGGTATGCACGCGACCGTCCGCCTCATCCACCAAGGGCGGCAACGCATCGATGTACGTGTTCTTCAACTTCGCCAGCTCCCTGTAGTCGAGCAGCTTCTGCACGAAGGGGTGCTGATCGACGAGTTGTCGCAAGGCGCGGACGTCCGTCGAGAGCCCGGTCTTGGTCCTGCGCGTCGTCTTCAGTCCGAGTTTCTCGTAGAGGAGAACCCTCAGCTGTGTCGGCGACCCGAGGTTGATCCTCTCCCCGGCGAGTTCGTAGCACTCGGTCTCGAGCACGCCGATCCGTTTATCGAGATCCGTAGCCATCTCCCCGAGATAATCGAGGTCGATCCTCACGCCGAGCTGCTCCATGCTCGCGAGGACCGGGATCAGCGGATGCTCCACGTCCCGATAGAGCTGCTTCATACCGAGACGTTCCAACTCGGGTTCCACCGCGGCCGCGATCTCCTGGATCGCCAGCGGTCTCAACGACGCGTCCTCCGCCTCGATCTCTCCGGCGGCGTCACCGGCGAGGTCGAGGGTTCCCTGGGCCGCGCTCTCATCGCGCTCGACGCCGTCCACGGCCTTCAGCTCACGTCCGGTGTACTTCCTCGCGATGCCCTCGAGTGCGTAGTCGGGCGCGCCGGGATCGAGCAGGTAGGCCCCGATGTGCGTGTCCAGGCGCAGCCCTTCGAGTTCGATCCCGATAGCCGCCAGCGAGAGGATCGTCGCGCGCCCCTCGTGAGCGACCTTCGTGATCGATCCCTCTTCGAGGACGGCCCCCAGCGCGTCCCTTATCTCGTTCCCTGCCACGCCGTGCCGTCCTACCGGAACGAAGCCGACATCCCCTTCACCCCAAGCGAAGGCGAGAGATCTCGGCGCTCCGCGCGGTGCCGCGGGGACGACATCTACCGCGACGTCTCCGGCACCTGTCAGTTCCTCGGCCAGCTCCTTCAACCGGGCCGGCGTCGCGAACGTTTGCACCTCCAGCTCGAAAGGATCGCCCTCGCCCTCGGCCGCCTCGGGGAGGTCGGCGAGGAGTCGCTCGAGGAGCGTGCGGAACTCCAGGGAGATGAAGAGCTTGCGCACCTCCTCCATGTCCCACGCCCCCATCTTCAGGTCGCCGATCGTGACCCCCTCGAGGGGAACGGGCTGGAGGGTCGACAGCTTCTTGTTGACGGCGACCTGCTCGCCGTGCTCGGCGAGGTTCTTGGCGAGCTTCGGCGTCTGTTCCGCGGCATGGGCCACGGCATCCTCGGCGCTGCCGTACTTCTGGACGAGCTTCGCCGCCGTCTTCGTTCCAACCCCGGGGACCCCAGGCAGATTGTCCGACGGGTCCCCATCGAGGGCCTTCAGATCGACGTACTTAGCAGGCGGAACCCCGTAGCGCTCCTCCACCGCCTTGGCATCCATCTCCACGATGTCGGTGATGCCGCGCCGGTTGTAGAGGACGTGGATGTTGTTGTTGACGCACTGGAAGAAGTCCCTGTCGCCGGTGACGATCTTGACCTCGACATCCTCTTGCTCCGCCATCCGCGCGAGGTAGGCGATGATGTCGTCCGCCTCGTGACCGGCGATCCCGTAGACGGGGATCTGGAGGACCTTCAAGACCTCTTTTATGAGTGGTACCTGAGAGGAGAAGATATCGGGCGCCTCGGTCCGGTTGCTCTTGTAATCCGAGTACTCCTCGGTGCGCTGGAGCGGCCCCCCCATGTCCAGACAGGTGGCGATGTGGTCGGGCTTCTGTTCCTGCATGAGCTTGATCAGCATCGAGGTGAACCCGTAAACCGCATTGGTGTGAGTGCCGTCGGTGGTCTGCAGGTCTTCGGGCAGCGCGTAGAAGGCGCGGAAGGCCAGGGAGTAGCCATCGAGCAGCAGGAGCTTGGTGCGCTTCTTCTTCGTTCTGGGAGGCATGGCCCTTCGAGCCTACTGTGGGGGACCCCACTACAATCCGTTCGATGAGCCCTCGTTCCCCGGATCTCAGCGAACTCAATCCCGCCTCGAAGGAGTATCTCGAGGCGATCTACGAACTCGGCGAAGAGGGCCGCCGCATCCTGCAGGCGCGCATCGGCGAGCGCCTCGGCCTGGCTGCGGCCACGGTCTCCGAGGGGATCAAGAGGCTCGTAGCGGACGGACACATCCGCATCAAAGACGGCCACGACATCGAACTAACGGACAAGGGACAGATCTACGCCTCCGCGCTCGTGAGGCGACACCGCCTCGCCGAGAGGATGCTCGTCGACATCCTCGGGATCCCCTGGCATCTCTGCCACGAACAGGCCGAGGACTGGGAGAAGGTGATGACTACCGAGGTCGAGGAAGCCATCCTTGCGAAACTCGAGGGCGACCTCACCTGCCCACATGGGAACCCCATACCGGGCACCGAGCCGGCCGTCGCCTGGTCCGACCTGAAACCCGTCGCGGCCATGGGCGTCGGTGAGAGCTCGAGGTTGTCGCGGCTGCTCGAGGACGTCGAACTGAACCACGACGTTCTCAAGTACCTCGAGGAGAGCAACCTGATGCCGGGGCGCACGGTAACCCTGACTTCCGTGGCTCCGGATGGAACACTGTCTCTGGAGGTCGAGGGCCGCGGGGTCGCGCTCGGCAGCGTGTTGGCTGGAAACCTCTGGGTCCTCGCCCGCTGAGTAGAAGGGAGTTGCGCGTGCTCAACAAGAACGTCGAGAAGGCTATGAACGACCAGTTCCAGCAGGAGCTTCAGTCCGCGTACGTCTATCTGGGGATGTCCGCGTACGCCGAGTCGCAGAGCTTCCCGGGGATGGCGCAGTGGTTGCGTGCCCAGTGGGAGGAGGAGCTTCAGCACGCGATGAGGTTCTACACGTTCATCGTGGATCGAGGCTCGATGGCCGAGTTCAAGACACTCAACGCGGCCCCCAACCGGTACAAGTCGATGCTTCACGTTTTCGAATCGTCCCTCGAGAACGAGCGAACGGTGACGAAGTCCATCAACGATCTGTACGAACTGGTCGCCAAGGAGAAGGACTTCGCCTCCCAGGCGTGGCTTGATTGGTTCGCGACCGAGCAGGTCGAGGAGGAGAAGTCCGTTGGGCAGATCGTCGACGATCTGCGCCGGGTCGGCGACAAACCCGAGGGGCTCTACATGATCGACAGGTCGCTCGGGGCACGCACGGGGGCCGATCCGGCCCAGTAGTGCGGTTCAGTGCCCATGGGCACTGCCGGAGTTTCCGCGCGCGGCCTCCAGCGCCGCATGGATCACCTGCTCGAAGGCGTCCGTCTTCTTCGCCGACCCGAACGAGCTGTTCGAGATCTTCACTCGAAGCCCGGCCCATCTGAAGCGGCTCTCAAAGTTCTGGTCCCAGTCGGGGATCGGACGTTCGTAGCCCTGGCGGAGGATGATCAGGGTGTCGCGCGAATCCGAGTCGAACTCGTAGGGGATGTCGACGACGTACTCGAAGCCGGCATCCTTCCGCTTCGCAAGAGCCTCGAGGGGGCCGTCCACCTCATCGTCGGGATCCGAATCACCCTCTCCCCCATCTCCGTAGATGTGGAAGACGCCCGTCCGTCCCGGGCGATCTAGGGCCTTCTCGATCGCATCCTTGGTCCGTCTGAAGAGGTGCGCTGAGTGTTCGTGGTAGGAGTCTGCGCCGCAGTCGTAATCGCCGCACATGTCCGTGCTGAGACCGTGACCCGACAGGTGGATCGCGACCGAAACATCGTTCGGCAGATCGGCGAGCTCGCGCTTCGCCTCCGCAACCACCGCGTCGATATACCGATCGCTCTTCCCTATCGGGTCGGCGTAGGTCACCTCCACGTCGGCGCCGATCTCGGTCAGGATCTCCTCGATCTCGTGCCGGATCATGTGGGTCTGCATGATGTCCGAGAAACCAACGCCGTGATAGGCGACGACAACCCGGTCGACGCGATCTCGATTAACGAGCGCCAGAACGGCCCGCCGGATACTTTGGCTGTCACCACCGAGATGGGGGTCGATGCCATAGCCCACCCGCACCGGCAGATCGGGATGGTCGGACCGAAGGCGTTCGATCACCGCCCTCTTCTTGGGAAGCTTCTGGGCGAAGTTGGGGGACACCCCTCCCATCAGTTCCCACTCATGCCATGCCTGCAACCCGACGTGCTCGAAGATGTCGGGCTCCCCCAGCCCAGGACCTCCGGGGATCACATAGTGGGCCGGTGAGTTGTCCGACCCCGGGACGTAGGTCGCCGGCCCCTCGTGCGCGTCCAGCCATGCATCCATCAGATGGGGCTCGAGCGAAGGCTGGGCACATGCGTAACAGGCCGTGTCCTGAACGACCGTCCCGTTATCGATCAGTTTCAGCCACGAAGGGATCAAGCCCATCTCGATCAGGTGCTCGAAGAACGCCCGGAAGCTCTCGTAGGTGGCCTCGTTGTAGACGGGCGGCTCCCCGTGGTCGACGATGAGTAGCCCCGTTCTCGCGGGCCTCGCCTGGACCGCGGTGCTTGGAAGCACCCCCAACCACAAACAGGCCACGGCCAGGAACCCGAGCACCTTCCGCCACACGGTAACCTCCGTTAGGTTGTCCTGATTCGTCCGGTTCGGCCTACCTTATACAGCATGGATGTTTGGGTTCCCATAGTTAGTGAGTTAGGGTGCCCTTACAAACGAGGCGGAAGGAGCGAAGATGCGCGGCAGATCGATGGTCGTCCTAGTGGGAGCGATCCTGCTCTTGGCAGCGTGCGGCGATGACGACGGCTCCGGAGTGAGGGACCTCGGCGGGTCGGCCTCGTCGGGCTCGGGCTCGGGGTCGGGCTCGGGCTCCGGTTCCGGTTCCGGTTCGGGGTCGGGCTCAGGTTCGATGGCCTCCGGCCATGGGGACGCCGCCTGCATCGAAGTAGGGGACGCCTCCGGCGCGGACGCAACCGTCGCGGTGACCCTCGACGAGTTCGAGGTGACCGCCGATCCGGATGCCGTCTCCGAGGCAGTGGTCACCTTCGAGGCGAGCAACATCGGCGAGGACGCCCACGAGCTCGTCGTCGTGCAGGCTCCGTCGGTTGAGGACCTACCGCTGGCAGACGACGAGACCGTCGACGAGGACGCTCTCGAGAGCGGTGCCTTCGTCGGTGAGATCGAGCCCTTCCCCGCAGGCGAGATGTGCCGCGGCACATTCGATCTAGCGGCCGGTGACTACGTTCTGTTCTGCAACATCATCGAGGATCACGAAGGCACTCTCGAGAACCACTTCCAGCTCGGTATGGCCACGGAGTTCACCGTCGAGTAGTTATTCGCTCGACGCCCGCCGGCGCCGGGGTGGTGCCACGATGGATCGACTTCATCGCCTCGGGCGGTTGGGCCTCGTTCCGGTAGCCCCAGTAGCCAAGGCCGGCGAGTAGCACCAGCCATAGCGTCTGCAGGATCCAAGTGGAGGCGTCGACGTTCAGGTAGTCGGGCATCACCGAACTCAACGCTCGATAGAGCGGGTTGGAGGTCTCGAAGAAATCGACGACCCACGTCAGCCCCCCTTGCAAGCCCTCGACGACGAGCCAGAGGTAGGTCGTGACTCCGACGCCGGCCAGTGCGGCGAAAGCGAACGATCGCCGAGGCCCCCCCGACGTCCACGCCGCGATCGCGATAACGGCGCACGGAAGAACGACCACGACCTGTCGGCCGGGCCACCACCACCCTTGCATCGTCAGAGCGATCCAGGTCGCGGTGATCCAACCGACGCACAGAGGCACCAACAGAGCGGTGCGATCCAGGGACCTTCGGAAGAGCGCGCCGAGCGCCGGTGCTAGGAGGAGGAACGCCGGCTGCCAGGGGATGAGGCCGAACCTGTCATCCACGAGCAACCCCACCAACCTCCGACTGCGCCCCACCAGATCGACATCGGTGCCGACGACGCTGAACTCGCCCGTGGATACGAAGTGATCGCCCGCTGCGTACGGTGTGAGGCCGCCGTACCAGGCGACGTGAGCGATGGCGTAGACGGCGCCGCCGGCCGTCAGGCCCCCGGCGAGCCAAAGAAGCCTCCGCGCGTCGCGCGCGCGGATGAGTCGAACCATCCCCACCAACGCCAGGGCCGCCGCGACGGGGACGTACTTGATCGAGAGCCACGGCAAGACGATCACGGATGCCGCCAACCCCGCGGTAGCCACGGTCCCTCCACCCGAGGTGAGCGACGCGATGGCGAGGGTCACTGCCAGAGCGGCAACTATCTCCGGATACACCTGGTTCCCGTAAACCGCGAAGGGAGCCGAGGCCACGAAGGCCGACACGACGAGAGCGGCGATCGCGGGGCGGCAGCGAAAGCGAAAGACGCACAGCCACACGAGCGCGGCCCCCAGGGCTCCATTGATCGCCGCCAGCGTCAGCTTGGCCGCTCGCCAGCCGCCCACCTCCATCGGGACCGCGAGGATCGCCGGGAGGAGAGGGTCGTGAGGGCTCACTTCACTTCCATCGGCAAGAGGCTGCGTCTGCCGGTCCACCGTTATCTCGTGGAACGGTGCGTAACTACGTGTCGCTATCTCGTCCGAAACGTCCAGGTCGCCGTCCTCGGCAAGGCTGATGGCGGTCAGCAGGTATTGAGGCTCGTCCGCGGTGACCTGGGCGCCGTAGGTCGCTCGGACCTCGATGCCCGCCGCGGCCGCCAATGTCCCCACTACCGCAGCGACGACCATCGCCCACCTGAGGCTCACGACGGGAACTCCGTTCCGCGGATCACGAGCGCCCAGGTAAGCACGCCGGAGAGAGCGATCAGCACCAGCGCCATGATCGCCGCGTCGGAGAAGAAAGCACTCTCCGTTGCCTGCCAGATCTTCATGGCGAGGGTCTGGAACCCGGCCGGAGCGAGTAGAAGCGTGGCCGGCAGCTCCTTCATCGTCGAGAGAAGGACAAGCCCCGCCCCGGACGCGAGACCCGGCGTCATTATCGGTAGTTCGATCCGGATGAGTCGTCGTCCTCTCCGGGCCCCGAGTACGCGCGCCGCGTCGTCGACCACCGTGGGCACCGACGAGAGAGCCACCTGCGCAGCGCGCATGGCTTGCGCTCCGAAATGGATGACGTAGGCGAGGATCAGGAGCGGGAGCGTCTGGTAGATGAAGGACAGGGGGGCCGCCGAAACGGTTAGGTAGACGAGCGAGAGCGCGATCGCGAGTCCCGGTAGGGCGAATCCGCTCACAACGACCGCGTTCGACACATCGGCCAGCCGGGACCGATGGCGCACGGTCATGTAGACCACGGGGAGCACCAACAACATCGCCGCGCCCGCGGCCGCAACCGACACCATCGTCGTGTTGAATAACGGTCGGAGGATCGACCCCACGTCCGACACCAACACGCCGGATGTCGAACCGCCCGTGATCCCTCGAACGGCCCAAAAGGTGAGTACTGCAACGGGGATGAACAGCGCCAGGCCCACCAGGCAACAAAGGAAACCGGTCGCGGGAGCCCGCCACCTCCCCAGCGATATCAAGAGGGGTCGATGCACGCGCGCCCCGCGCTGTTGCTTCGGACCTTTGGTCAGGACACGTTCGACGGCGACCACGACCAGCGCCAGGACTCCGAGCTGCAAGCTCAACGCGATAGATGTCGCCCTATCGAACAAGCGCGTCGAATAGATAACCCTCGTCAGGGCGTCGTAACGCATCAACTGGACGACACCGAAGTCCGAGATCACGTAGAGGAACACGAGCAGACTTCCTGCCAGGATCGCCGAGCGCGCCTGGGGAAGGACGATCCGCCGGAAAGATACGGCAGGCCTGGCGCCCAGGAGCCTCGCCGATTCCTCCAGCGATGAAGGCAGTTGCCCGAATCTCGCGGCGGCGGGCAGGTACACGTATGGGTAGGTGAACAGGGTGAGGACGATGAACGCGGCGAACGGCCCTCTAACCGGCGGCAGGTCCCCGATGTTGAACGCTCCGAGCACGGAGCCGAACAATCCACCGGGAGCGAACGCGGCGATCATGACGAATGCCCCTATGAAAGAGGGGATCACGAGCGGCAGCGGCAAAAGGATCCGCCAGATCCGCCGGCCCGGAGTGTTGGTTCGAGTAACGAGCCACGCCGCCGTGGTTCCCAGCACCGTCGCGCCGATCGACACGGCGACCGCGAGGGCGACGCTGCGCCATAGCGGCCCGAGGCTGCCCGGATCGAGGAACGCGAACGGTTGCTCCTCTGCGGTCAGGTTCTCGACCAGCAGATAGAAGAAGGGGACCGTGAAAATGGCGCCGACTGCAAGGGCCCCCAGCTTCAGCCAGCCGGAGGCGGAGGCGACCGGCTCCGGTGATGTCGTTGCTCTAGCTGTCGAGGCCACTCTCTGCGATCAATTCCACGGTCCGCTCCAAGCCACCACCGAGATCCTGGATGCTGTAGTCGGGGACGTCGAGACTCGCCAAGGGCGGAAGGTCTGCGGCCGGCTCGATGCCTTCGACGAGCGGATACTCGAACGTCTCCTCCGCGAAGTACTCCTGCGTTTCGTCCTCCAATAGGAACTCCACGAGTTCGACCGCCCGGGGATCATCAGACGGCTCTAGGACGCTAACCGTCGAAGCGATCAGGAGCGCACCTACGTCGTCCCCCGGAAAGATGTAGTTGCGACTCGGGGCGTCCGGGTCTTCGTCGAGATAGCGGAAGTTGTAGTAGTGGTTCACGAGGCCCATCGGGATCTCCCCGCGCGCCACGGCGTCGACGATCGAACTGTTGTCGGGATAGGTCGGCGAACCGTTATCCGCCATGCCCTCGAGCCACTCTCGCGCTACGTCCTCGCCCTCCAACTGACGCATCGCGGTGATGAAATCCTGGAACGAACCGTTCTGGGGAGCGAGTCCCACTCGTCCCCGGTAGGCCTCCCCGGTCAGGTCCAGGACGGAGGACGGCAGGTCCGCCTCGTCGACCATCTCCTCGTTGTACACGAGCACCCGTTGCCGAGCCGTCACGCCGACCCACTCTTCGGTGGATGATTCGAACTCTGAGGGAACCTTGTCCACGAGATCGTCCGGAAGTGATGCAAGGAGACCGTTGTCAGAGAGGAAGCCGACCGTGCCGGGCGACTGGGAGAAGAAAACATCCGCCGGCGTGTCCTCTCCCTCTTGCTCTATCAGTAGAGCGAGATCGGCCGAGTCGCCGTAACGGACGTCGATCGCGATATCTCTCTCTTCGGCGAACCGATCCAACAGGGGACCGACGAGTGCCTCATCTCGTCCCGAGTAGATCGTGACGGCGTCGCGCGAGGAACAGGATGCCATGATGACTAAGACGGGGACGAGCAGGACGCCGAAGCGCAACAACTTGGTCATGCGTACTCCCTTTCGACTGAAACGGCGAGTTGTTCGACGTGTCGCTTCACGACCTGTCGAAGATGCGTCCTGGGAACGAAACCGACGAGTTCCTCGAGAAGGTCCGTCCGCGCAAGGGTCGCCGGGATCTCCTCCAGGGGGGCCGGGACGATGCGCACCTCCGTCGTTCGGCCGCACGCATCGAAGATCGCGTCGATGAGTTCGGCGAGGCTATGCGTCACCCCGGTGCCGACGTTGACGGTGCGTCCGATGCCCGTTGCGGACAGTCGGATCAAGGCCCTCGAGACCTCGTTCAGGTCGGTGAAGTCACGGGATCGACGAAGGGAGCCGAAGACGGAGATCGGTTCCCCGGAGAGGGTTGCGTCGACCCAGCGAGCGAGCGCCATGTCGGGCCGCTGCCCGGCCCCCACGACGGTGAACGGCCGCGCGACGACGACTGCCCCACCGCGCCTCCGGCGCGCGGCGCATATCTCCTCGGCGCGGACCTTCGACCGCGCGTACCCGCCCTTCGGTCTCAGAGGATCGGCCTCCTCGGACGCCTTCACCACGCCGTTACGGATCGAGCCCCCATAGACGGAGGAAGAGGACGTGAACACGACCGGGACGTCGGCGGGGACCTGCTTCATGACCAGTTCACAGGCCACGACGTTGTCCCTGAGGCGGGCCGCCTCGGCCGCGGGTCCCGGCTCGCGCACCCCGGGCCTGGCGGCCAGGTGCCAGACGGCGTCGGCGCTCCGCAGCGCGGCCAACGCGTCGTCGCCCGGGTCGCTAAGGTCGGCGACGATGGTTTCGTCCAAGATGTCCGGCATGTCGTGCCGGCGATCGATCCCGGTGACGTGATGCTCTCGGGCCAGGGCCTCGCAGAGGCTCCGCCCGACGAATCCGGCCGCCCCGGTCACCAGTACCTTCATCGAGCCCGAAGTAAGGGTAGGCGAACAAACCACATAAGGTAAGGCTAACCTATCGCCCGGACCTACTATCCAGGGAGACGAGCGAGTGCCGGCAGACGGAGCTGACGGGGGACGGAGTCGGGTCCTCACGGGTCTCGGTGTCGCGGCGCTGTGCGTCGCCGTGGTGCTGGTCGCGAGATCGATCAGGGCCGAGGATCTCGCCCGGGTGTGGTCCTCCGTTCGCGCCGCCCCTTTTTCGGTCGGTGTCGTGCTGACCCTCTATTCGGTCGCCTTCCTGATGCGCGCCTGGATCTGGACCAAGGTGCTGCCCGGGCTCTCGCTCGGGCACTCCCTTGCCGCGATCCACGTCTCGCTCGCCGGCAACCACGTCCTCCCGCTGCGCCTCGGCGAAGCGCTCCGCGTGACGAACGTCGTGAGTCGAACCGGCGTAACACCGATCTCCGCAACCGTTTCAACGGTGATGCTGCGAGCTGCCGACGTGCTTGCCGTCGTGGCACTCGGCGCGGCGTTCGGACCACGCCTCGTAGGCGACTTCGTCGGGGGATGGGGTCCCATCATCGCCGCGGCCGCTGCGGGTCTCTGGGCTCTGGGCATCCGCTGGATGCGATCGCTCAAGGAACGTGAAGGGATCGAGATGAGCACGAGAACATCGCTCGTAGCGGTTGTAGCTCTTCTCGGTTGGGTCCTCGAGAGCGCCGTCATCTGGCAAGCCGCACACTGGGCCGGGATCGGGATCAGCGTTCAAGACGCGATCCTCGTGACCGCCGTCACTATCGCGGCCCAAGTCGTGGCGATCGCCCCCGGCGGCCTCGGCACCTACGAAGCGGCGGCAACGGCGATGCTCGTGGCGCTGGGGGCCGAGCCCGGCGCCGCGCTCGCCTGCGCCCTCGCCGCGCATGCGCTGAAGACGGTCTATTCGCTCGCGACGGGGGCAGTGGCTCTGTTCGTTCCCGCGCCGGGCACCTTCGGGCGGTTCCGCCTCCCCAGCCCGATCCCGGCACCTCGAGCACCCGAGGTTCGGGCCGAAGGCGTCCGGCCGGTGGTTCTCTTCATGCCGGCGCACAACGAGGAGGCGTCCGTCGGATCCGTCGTCGCGCGCGTTCCGGAGCGGGTGTCAGATCATCCCGTCCTCTGCATGGTGATCGACGATGGCTCCACCGACGCCACCGCGGCGGTTGCGCGCTCCGCCGGCGCCACCGTGGTGTCTCTTCCTCGCAATCGTGGTCTCGGTGCGGCGGTGCGCCGGGGATTGGCCGAGGCGGTTGCATGTGAGGCAGAGGCGGTTGCCTTCTGCGATGCCGACAACGAATACCTCCCCGAAGAGCTAGAGGTGATGGTCGGCCCGATCCTCGAAGGCCGAGCGGACTATGTCGTCGGTTCCCGGTTCGCCGGCGAGATCCAACGGATGGCGCGGCACCGTCGTCTCGGCAACCTGATCCTGACGAGGATGTTGCGGTTCGTGTCCCGTCGTCCGATCACGGACGGCCAAAGCGGCTACAGAGCCTTTTCGAGGAGCGCCGCCGAGGATGCCGAGATCATCCACGATTTCAACTACGCGCAAGTGCTGACCTTGGATCTCCTGGCGAAGGGTTACCGATACGAAGAGGTTCCGATCACCTATCGCTTCCGAACGACCGGACGATCCTTCGTGCGCCTCGGTCGCTACCTCCGCCGCGTTCTTCCGGCGATCCATCGCGAGTTGAATGCCGTCTCGACCAGACGAGCGGTGTCAATCCTCGACGACGTGCTCCCCGAACCGCTCCCTCGCCCCCGCCCAGTCCGCATCGTTGAATGATCCGTCCTGGTCGAGGGCTTTCGCCGCGGCGGAGGCCATGGCCAGGGCGTGGTGCGCGTTGTCGTGGGCGAATAGGCCCTGGCGACCGAAGGTCAAGATCCCCGAGTCGGCGGCCCACTTGTCGAGAGCGTCGAAGTGCGGCTCGTAGCCGCGGAGGTAGATCGGGTACGCGTGCGACAACCTCCTCACCTCGACGGACGACGTCTGCGGACGAGGAAGGCCGGCGGCGGCGATACCGTCGCAGGCGACCGCGCCGAGCTCCTCGGTCGAAGACTTCCACGTCGCATCCCCGAGATCGCAAGGGATCTCGGCGCACAGCACGGTCCTGCCGACCGGGTCGGATCCCCGTCGATAGTTCTTGGGCTCGGAGAACCTCGTCACGGGGGTGAACGCTTCCGGAAGGTAGTGGGCATCGAACGGGCTGAAGCGGTCGACGTCGAGCACCAGGTAGACCAGCACCATCGCGCGGGATCGAAGCGCGGACGCAGCCGCGATCACCTCGTCCGGCGCAGGGGGATCCACCATCCGGGCCAGCACCGTTATCGGAAGCGTGGACCAGACCCGGCGCGCGGAGAAGGTCACCCCTCGGGAGGTCTCCACCTCGGCCCCCCCATCGCGCAGGCGGATGCGTTCCGCCGCGGTCCCGAGATGGATGTCGGCGCCGACGGCGCGGGCCCCCTCGGCGAGTGCCTCACTGATCGTGCCGTAACCGCCCTCGGGATAGAGGAAGTACCCCGCGCCCGCGGCCCCGCCCTCTTTGCTGCCCCTCAACGCGCGAGCGAGCACCTTCAACGGCGAGTCCGCACTGACCCTCCGACGCGCTTGCTCCGCGCTGAGCTCCTCCGGCTCGACGCCCCAGATCTTCCGGGCATACGGGAAATAGAACCGGTTGCAGATCGTGCGTCCCAGACCGCTTTGCAGAACGTCGGCGAACGACCCGGCGCGCGAGCGCCGCACGGGTGATGTCAGGGCGTCCCTCGCGGCGCCGAGAACGAAGGCCGGCGGCATCTTGGTGAGTATCTCCTTGCCTCGGAGCGGGAACGAGATCCACCTGCCTTGTAGACGGATGCGCCCGTTCCGCTCGCGCGGCTGGAGCTCGTCGCCGAGTAGTCGACGTAGGTCCGCGAGGATCGAGGGCTCGATGGAGGGATGCAGGCGATGGCTCCCGAGATCGACGCGCATCCCTTCGATCTCCACGCTTCCGGCCGCGCCGCCCACCCGTTCGGCCCGCTCGAGGACGACGACATCCTTCCCCGCGCGAGCCGTCCAGAACGCTGCGCCGAGGCCTGCGGGGCCGGCCCCCAGGATGAGGAGGTCTTGCGTCAGCCCGCTCCGGGGAAGCCCACGGTGGCGCGCCCGGAATACTTCATCTCGACGCGGTCGCCGGGTCTGAAGGTGGGGGTTGCCAGAACGCGGGACCTGATGACGGGACCGTCATCTGGTTGCACCACGTACACCGCGTCGTGCCCGTAGAAGATGACTTCTCTGATCGTTACGCTATCC
>JBOGXG010000100.1:0-16065 GCA_050694195.1 Actinomycetota bacterium
CCCCATGTGGAGTGATGACGCAGAACGAAGGGCCCGGGAGAGATCGTTCGTGAAAAGACCGGCCGCGAGCCCGTAGGGACCATCGTTGACTATCGCGATGGCCTGTTCGATCGAAGGCACCGGCTCGGTCGTAATCACGGGACCGAATATCTCTTCGCAGACCACTTTCGAGTCCGAACGGGGACCGCGAAGGATGGTGGGGGAGATCACGTCTCCGTTCCGTTCTCCACCGACGAGCATCTCGGCTCCCTCGGCGACGGCATCCGTCACCCAGCGTTCGACACGGTCGGCTTCTCTCTCGGAGATAACCGGACCGACCGTCGTACTCGGGTCCCGTGGATCGCCCGCGACCAATTCCTGGGTGGCGAGCACGAGCGCGTTCATCAGGTCATCCATGATCGGCTCTTCCACCAGGAGCCTCTGAACGGAAGTGCAGACCTGGCCGGCCTTCCGGAACGCGCCCTGAACGATCTTTGGGACCGCTCTCGAGACGTCGGCGTCCGCGCAGACGATCGTCGGTGATATCGCTCCGAGTTCCAATTGGGTACGGCGCAGGCCGACCGTTCGAAGTATCTCTTCACCTACCTCCGTGCTTCCCGTGAATGTGTAGAAGGAGATGCGTTCGTCTTCCAGGAGGAGTGGTCCGATCGTGCTGCCTCCACCGTGCACGAGTTGGAGGAACCCTGTGGGAAGTCCGGCATCGAGCAAGATCTCGCACAGAGCGGTGGCGCTCAGGGGTGTTACTCCCGCGGGTTTCAGAACGACGCTGTTCCCGGCGGCGATAGCGGGCCCTATCTTGTGCGCCACCGTGTTGAGGGGAGAGTTGAACGGCGTGATCGCGCATACGACTCCGACGGGTACCCGGATGGTGAACCCAAGTCTTCCTCTGACCCCAGGCGCGCCGTCGACGGGCACCATGTGGCCTTGTATCCGCTTCGATTCCTCCGAGGAGATCTGAAGCGTTTGGATGGTCCGCTTTACTTCTGTCTCCGCATCGCTGATCGTGAACCCGGTGTCACGGATGATCAGATCGACGAGGGCAGCTCGCCGTTCCTCCACGAGAGCCGATGCCCGAGCGAGGACGGCCGCGCGATCGTGCGGGTTGAGTGGCTCACCTGCGGAGTACGCCGCACCGACGGCTCTCTGGACCTGTTCGGCCGACGCATGGGCCACCTGTGCGGTCAATTCGCCATCGAAACGGTCGCGAACCTCGACGCTCGAGGCACCCTGCTCCCAACGGCCATCGATCAGGAGCTCAGCCGTCTTCATCCGTCCGGCCTCCTAAGAGCGTGTCGATGACCTCTTTGTATCCGGCGGGAGGATCATCTCGGAAGCGGTCGCCCAAGCGATCGGCTGCCCAACCCAGCCGTTCAGAGGCGGCGGCGGTCATCAGTGGGTCCAGGCCGGCGATGGCCACGGCTCGCGACGCCTCTTCCACCTCTTCCGCTCGGCGCGCTGCATGTTGGGCGGTTCGGCTGGCGAGGTAGTCGGCTCGCTCTCTCCAGCTTCCGGTCGGGAAACTGTTGTCGAGCGATGCGAGGACGCGGTCCGTCACACCGAACCGCTCGCTGCATAGAAGGCATTCCAGCATCAGCGCCTCAACACCCTTCAGCATGATGCTTCGCGTCATCTTCACTGCAGATGCCGCCCCCGCTTCGTCCCCTACTACCTCGATCTGGGTACCGGCCCCTCTCAGCTGATCCACGAGCGTCTTCGCATCCGGCCCACTGGCCAGCATCGGAGTCCGATGCCCAAGAGGTGAGACGGCAGCCATGACGGCGATGTCGACGAACCCCGCTCCGGTGCCCACTATCAGGGAGGCGATCGTCTGCATGGCGGCCGGCGAGGCCGAGTTCGCGTCGACATAGAGCTGCTCCGATCGCAGCCCAGGGGCAACCTGTTCGGCGACGGGTATCGCGGCCGCAGCGGTTACGAGAGAGATGACGATGTCGGCATCCTCCACGAGCTGTTCGATGGAGTCTGTCGTTCGGATACCCACGCTATCGATCGCAGCGCGCAGGGTGTCACCCGCTGTTTGATGCGCCAGCCGGATGTCGTAGCCGATCACGGAAACCTTCCTCGAACCGGCGAGGCCGGCAGAGATTGCAATACCGGCTTCACCCAACCCGATCACGCCGATGGTTTTCATGCTCGGACCGTCGAGGCGAGTTCGTCGAGAAGGTCGGTGATCCTCGTCATCCCATGGATCTGCCAGATCAGATCGGCCACCTTCCGGGCGGCCTCGTCACCCACTGCCGGTGCAGCAAGCTCGGCGAACTTGTCCTCGAGCTCCTCATCCGTCAGGGGCGCGTCGGGATCCCCGCGCCTCGTCGGCGCCAGATGAACAAGCGTCCGGCCGTCCGTGAGTTCGATGGCTACTCGAGCTGCCCGTTGCTTCGGGAACATCGCGTCGATCGCATCGTCGATCTCGAGCCGGACTCCGTCTCGTAGGCGACGGATCGTGGTGTTCACGAGAGCTTCATCCGTGAATGCGCGCAGTCTCACAGAGCCCAGTTCGAAAGCTGCAGCCACGGCATGCTGGATACTGAACTTCGCCTCGAACGAGGTACGGGGGCTGGGGTTCCCAGCGACCTCGATCGCGACCGCATACGTGGCGACATCTATATGTTGGATGTCGCCGGCCGTAAGTCCATGCTCCGAGGCCAGTAAGAGAACCGCATCGACGGGCGCGAATGTGTGACCGCAACCCACATGATTCTTGAAGGTGATCCTGTTGATGTTCCCCAGCTCGGGGTCCCTGAACGCCGACGATAGGTCGGCCCCTTCGGCCATGGCAGCAGTAAAACCACGCTCGCCCTCGAGGACGTCCTCAGCGCTCGAGAGACCCGCGCTCGCCCCAAGAGCGGCGAGCATCCCGACGTCGGCGGCATGCCCGGCATGCAGTGGTTTGCTCATGGCCTCCGACCGAAAGGCCTGTTGTAGGCCTGCGGCCAGAGTTGTTGCCGTTCCGATTGCGTCGGCGATCTCGTCTCGCCCGCATCCGAGGATGCTGGCGGCGGCGACCGCTGCGCCGATCGCTCCGACCGTCCCGGTCGTGTGCCAGAAGCGGTAGTGGGTGGGGTTGATCGCCGCCGCGATCCGGGTTCCTACCTCGAATCCGATCGCCACCGAAGAGAGGAACTCATCGCCGCGGGCGGCGTGGATCTGGCCTGCGGCTAGAGCGGCGGCGATCGTCGGAGCGCCGGGGTGATAGATGCCGTCGCGGAAGATGTCGTCGACTTCCGCCGTATGGGCCGCCGTCGCATTGATCAAGGCGGCCGCCCTGGGGAGGGCTCGACGACCGGATGGGATCAGAGAAGCGGGGCCGGTTTCCAACTCGTGCTCGAGTCCACGGGCTAGAGCGCTGGCAGGAGGCATCGTCGATCCCGCGATCGTCGCTCCGAACCAGTCCAGGACGGCACGCTCCGTGTGGTGTCGGACCTCGGGGTCGAGGGGGTTCGAGCGCCACCCCGCGACAAGCTCGGCGATCGTGTCTCTGAGCATCGGCTCTTCCTGTCTCAGAACTGGTCCTCGTATTGCGCCGGATCGATCCGGGTCTCCACCACAAGGGGGCGATCCAGCGTCGCGAGATCGCCCGCCTCCGCGAGGATCTTCTCGAGTTCGCTGCTGCTGGAGGCTACGGCGCCGTCGCAGCTCATCGACTCTGCGATCCCGGCGATGTCACTCGGCGCGAACGTTGTGGCCGTGCTCGGATAGCCGAGACGTTTCTGTTTCAGCTCGATCCGATTGAGGCTCTCATCGCAGAACACGATCGTGACGAATCCAAGACCCAACTCGGAGGCGAGTCGGAGCTCGCTCTGAACCATGGCGAACCCGCCATCTCCCACGGTGCACACCACGGGCCGTTCGGTGCTCGCAAGCTTCGCTGCGATGGCTGCAGGGAGCGCGAAGCCCATCGCAGACAACCCGTTGCTCATCAAGCATGACCGGGGCTCATACGTGGTCCACCCTTGGCCGACGAGCAGCTTGTGGGACCCGACGTCGGTCGTGACGACTGTGTCGCGCGGCGCCGACGCTCGAAGGACATCGATCACGTCTGTCGGGTTGAGCTTCCCGGTGACCCTTCCTTGGTAGTAAGCATCCTTGAGTCGCGTTCGGTGGTGCTGGAGCTCGTCGGCAGTCCACATCGATCCGCCGCTGGACCCATCGGTGAGCGACCCCAGGATCCCAGGTATGTGGCCCACCATCTCGACCTCGGCGGGATACACCTGGTCGGTGTTCGGCACTGAGTCGACATGCAGGACGGGGGTCGTCACTTTCCAACTCTTGATCAGTTCCACAGGGTCGAAGCCGATCGTCACGATCAGATCACCGGAGTCGAACAGGTCCCACACGACATCCTTCGCAGCCATATCGACCACTCCGGCGAATAGAGGATGGTCCTCCGGGAACACACCCTTCGCCATGGGCGAGACGACAACCGGGGCGCCGAATGCTTCTGCGTATCGGATCAAGGCATCAGTAGCGTCGGCCCGCAAAGCGGCGGCCCCCGCCAGCAGGACGGGGCGACGAGACTCTTTGACGACGAGCTCGGGGTCGCGACCGCCCTCCTTCGTATGGAAAACCTGTGTTGCGACGACGGCCGGACCCGTGGGCGGCATCCGTACATCGCTATCCGCCGCTTCGGCGCCGGCAACGTCACTATTGACGGTCAGGTGGACGGCCCCGGGTCGTTCTGCAGCGGCGGTCCGAAGCGCCTTTCGCATGATGGTGCCGACAGAGCCGGCCTCGACGCGCCCCGCCCACTTCGTCACAGGGGCGTAGATGCGGTTGTGGTCGACCACCTGGTGAGTGAAGTAAGGCTCCCGCGCACTGCCGATCTGGCCGGAGATAGCCAGGACTGGAACACGGTCCAGGTAAGCCGAGGTGACTCCGGGAAGGAGAGCGGTAGAGCCGGGCCCAAGCGTCGAGATGCATACGCCAGGCCGTCCGGTCAGCATCCCATAACCTTCGGCCATGGCAGCCACGGTTCCCTCGCGGCGGCCCATGATGGTATCCACCCCGCGGCGACGCGCCGCTTCCATGAACTCGATGTTCGAAGTGCCCGGGTACCCGAACATGAAGGGGATCCCAGCCTCTTTGATGTAATCGGCCATGACCTCGGCAGTGGTCGCCCCCGACATCGGTCTATCCAGCGCCGACGGGATGCGGTTGTGGCGCTCCCTGTTGGTGGCGACCGCTCCCAGCGTCTGCGGCTACCTGCCCGTTCTCCATGATCACCCGGCCGCGAAGGATGGTCGTAACGGGTGCCCCTTTACTCGGCAGTCCCTCGGCCGGCATCCAACCGCACCGGTAGTGACTGTTCTCAGCTCGCAGGATTTCCTCGTGTTCCATGTCCACGATCACTAAGTCTGCGTCCGAACCGACCGAGATGGAACCCTTCTGCGGATACAAACCAACCAACTGCGCCGGTGCGCTCGAGGTCAACTCGATGACTCGCTGCAGCGAAAGGCGGCCGTTGTTCACTTCAGTGAGTAGCAATCTCAGATATTGCTCGATAAATGGTGAGCCGCCGGGGGCGGTGTACATATCCTTCCATCCGACCTCTTTCTCTTCCTTCGTGTGAGGCCCATGGTCGCTACCGATCACGTCGATGGTCCCGTCGATGACGGCTTGCCACATATGCGGATCATCCTTCTCCGGCACCCAGAACCCCAGGGCGAAAGGCCCTCTCTCTTCGATCTTCGCCCAGTCATTTGTGACGAAAAGTGCGAACGGGTTCGCTTCGGCCGTTACCGGGCGCCCTTCCTCTTTAGCGTGGCGCACCATCCGGATCGCTTCTCGGCTCGACAGGTGCAGGACATGCAGACGAGCTCCGGTGGAGCGCTGCATCTGCAACAGGATGGCTACTGCGGTGTCGAGGACGACGTTGTCCCCTCCTCGCAAAGCTCGTGCATACGATCGGAAGTCTGTGCCCCACTTCTCACGAGACCTCTGTACGAACAGCTCGTAAAGATCCTGGTCGTGAGGATGGACATACAGCGGTCTTCCGGTCTTCGCCGCCTCTTCGAAGATTCGATAAAGCACGGCATGGTTGCTTACCGACGTGTCGGGAGGGTGGGGATAGTCACGGCCGATGTCGGTCATCATCCATACCTTGAACGCCGTCGCGCCTGCAGCGTCGAGATCCGGAAGATTGTCAGGGTAGACGCCGGAGGCGTTGTGGCCGAAGTCAACCACCGCTTTGCCGGATGCGTTTTCGAGATGGGCCCTAAGGCGTTCGGCGTCACTCGTGGGAGGTTTGACGTTCGGCATATCGAACACTGTGGTCACCCCGCCCGCGGCAGCGGCGCGAGTCCCGGCCTCGAAGTCTTCCTTGTGCGTGTAACCGGGGTCGCGGAAGTGGCAATGTGTGTCGATCACGCCGGGGATGACGGGTTTGTCGCCCGCGTGGATGATCCGGGCGGCCTCGATCGGTTCGTTGAGATCGGACAAGGCCACGATCTTCTCCCCGCGAATGGCTATGGCCGCCGGCCCCTCACGATGATTGGCAAAGACTCGGGTCGAGCGTACAACCAGGTCATACCGTTCCACTCAGATTCCCCCTCTTGCCTTGACCAGACCTTTATGCCTCTCGCACACCATCGAACCCGACGCTATCTGGAGGTGACGTACTCGGCGGCATGTGTACCTGCGATCCGTCCGAACACGGACCCCGACGTAAGCCCGGTCCCCCCGGGATAGTTAAAGTAGAAGAGACCACCGATCAGTTCGCCGGCGGCGAACAGGCCTGGGATAACCACTCCCTCGGTGTCCAGGACCTCTGCACCCGTGGTTATGTGCAGGCCACCGAAAGTGAAAGTGATCCCGCAAGTCACCGCGTACGCTTCGTAAGGAGGTGTATCGAGGGGATTGGCCCAGTTCGTCTTATCGACGGCCAAGCCTTCTGTCCGTCGACCGTCCTTAACTGTGGGATCGAACGGGATGTCCGTTCTCACCGCATCGTTGAACTCGTGGACGGTCGTTAAGAAGCCCTCGCGGTTCATGCCTTCTATCTTGTCGGCAAGTTCCTCCAGGGTGTCCGCCCGAACCCGGCTCACCTCGCGGATGCGGTATTCATCGCGCAAAAGATGGACGACCTTCTGATCGAAGATTTGCCAGGTCACCTGTGCGGGTTGGCGCAATATCTCCTGTCCGTACTTCGCGTAGGTGTAGTTACGGAAGTCTTCGCCTTCGTCAGCGAACCGCTCACCGTTGACGTTCACCATGAGACCGAACGGATAACTGTGTTTCTGAAAACCGTCGCCCACGGCTAGGTCCCCGTACGGTGGAGCATTCTGGTCCCAGGCGACGGAATGGGAGCCACTCCAGTGACCGAAGGGCTCGGCTCCGATATCCAACGCCATACGGATGCCGTCTCCAGTGTTGTGGCGAGTGCCGCGCACTTTCGCCAGATCCCACCCAGGCCCGAGGTACCGTGCGCGCCATTCGGCGTTCGCCTCGAAACCGCCGCTGGCCAATACGACCGCTTTGGCAGGGATGGCTAGATCACGCTTATCATGAAGAACGCGGACCCCTGTGGCACCTTTCCGGGGGTCGTGGATCAGACCCATCGCTCGTGTCTCGTAGGCGACGTCGACGCCTTCCTTCTCCGCGGCCGTGAAGAGCGAATCCACCAGTCCAGGACCGCCTCCGTTCGCCTCGATCGTGAGCCCGCCCCAAAATCGGAAACCGCCGCCATCGACCTTGAAAGCTTGGCGATGGTACATAGGCATGAATCTCACGCCCTTGCTCCGGATCCACAACATGGTGTCCAGGCTCCTCGAGACAAGCACTTCTACGAGGTCTGGGTCACAGCGGTATTGCGTGATCTCGGCCATGTCTTGGAAGAATTCCTCGGCCGTGTAGGACCCGAAATCGTGTTTCTCCATCTCCTGCTTGCTGAGTTCTGGCATGAGCGTCTTGAGATCGTCGAGGTTCTCGTACACAACCCTGAAACCGCCGGCCGTGAAGGCGCTGTTCCCGCCGCGCTCCTTCTCCAACGCACGTTCGAGGACGAGGACTCGCGCCCCCCGTTCTCGAGCGGCCAAGGCCGCACATAGCGCCGCGTTGCCGGCGCCGACCACAACCACGTCTGTTTCGTACGTGTCGTCCAGGTTCAATTCTTCGATTCCGTCTTCCAGTCGCCGGATCCAGGGTGGTCGGTCCAATGTACACGTTGTATACTCCTGTGTACATCCTACCTCTCCCTTATTGCGGGATGGTGGGCGAGGAGGGGTCTAGCGATCGCATGAGGGCAGCTAACGGATCCGGTGTGCTCTTCAGGCGCGTCGTGAGACCCGCGCTGTTCAGTCTGGAACCGGAGCGATCCCACAAGGTGGCACGCTTCGGGTTACGTCATCCGCACTTATGGACCTCGTTGGCGAACCGACTGCTGATCGACGATCGCCGTCTCGCCACGCGCCTTGGATCACTGGTTCTGAAGAACCCCGTTGGTCTTGCGGCCGGTTTCGACAAAGACGGCGACATGGTCGATTCGCTTCAGTGTCTTGGGTTCGGCAGCGTGACGATTGGTTCCATACTCCCCGAACCGCGGTCGGGCAACCCAAGGCCGAGGATCGCTCGATATCCAACGGAGATGGCGGTCGCGAACTGTCTTGGCCTGCCCAGCCGAGGCGCCAACTACGTGGAGCATCGGTTATGCGAACGCAAGCTGCGCACCGTTCCCGTGATCGCCAGCATCCAGGGATTCACCATCGAGGGGTTCAGGCGCTGCGCCGCAGCGGTCGGGCCGCAGGTCGACGGGATCGAATTGTCGGTGAGCTGCCCGAACGTGGTTGAAGAGCACGAGGACTTCCTCGAGCCGGAACGATGCGAGCGGTTGATTTCGAGTCTGGGTGCCGAGGGTGCGAAGCCGACCCTCGTCAAGATCCCGTTCTATGACACCGCCGCCGAGCGGGACCGACGCCTGGAACTCGTGTCGCGAGCTTTGCGACTGGGGGTGGCGGGCTTCACCGTGTCTGGGACGTTCACGCGCTCGGAACCTAGGCTTTCCATCGGTCGAGCAAACGTGAGCGGTGGTCCCTCTCGAGATCGGACACTCAGCTTCGTTCGCGATCTCTGGGAGGTGACGGAAGGAAAGGCCATCATCAAGGCTTCGGGAGGGATGAGCTCGGGGGCCGATGCCTATGCCGCAATCTCGGCCGGCGCCACCGCAATCGAGCTCTTAACGGGGTTCATCTACGGGGGCTGGCGCGTCGCTCGATCCATCAACGCGGAGCTACTCGAGTTGATGGAACGCCGGGGCTTCGACTCAGTCGAAGAGCTAAGGGGATCGAGCGCCTAAAGCTCGGAGCAGACCCATCGGCGGCCCTGCCAAGACGCGAAAAGGGTTTCCGCGTGGAGCTGAACAAACATCTTGCGAGTATCCTGGCTATTGTATACGGTTGTGCACATGGGGTGGCTCACATGGACCATGTGAACAGGCTCGCCGGGAGCGGGATGGGGGATCGGGGCGCCTGCTGGTTCAGTCCGGGACCTCGCTCGGCCGCCCACTCCGAGGGAACTCGCGCCCCATGAAGGCGATGGGCGGCGTGCGCGTCGTGGTCACCGTCCTTCTAGCCGTGGCTGCTGTTGTCGGGATCTGGCAGTTACTCGTCGTCGTTCTTGATCAGCCGACGCTCATATTCCCGAGCCCCACTGAGGTGTGGGAGTCGATAAAGCTGCATTGGGGATCCCTCGTGCACCACGCCGGCGTCACGTTCGGCGCCACTCTGCTTGCCTTCGCGATCAGTGGCGGCATCGGCGTTCTTCTGGCAGTAGTCATGACCCAATGGCGACAGGTCAGGCGCCTGGTCTTCCCCATCATCGTGGCTCTACAGGCAGCACCCAAGATTGCGTTGGCCCCACTCCTGGTTATCTGGGTCGGTTTCGGAACGAAGACGGCCGTGCTAATCGGCGTGCTGATCGCGGTGTTCCCGGTCATCGTGAACACCGCTGCCGGTTTGGAGACGGTGGAGTCGGACCTGGTCAACCTTGCGCGCACCATGCAGTCGGGTCGGGCGAGACTCTTCCTCAGGATCAGGTTCCCCTACGCGTTGCCGCATATCATCAGCGGACTCAAGTCGGCCATCGTCCTAGCCGTCGTCGGTATCGTAGTCGGGGAATTCACAGGAGCCAATGCAGGACTTGGGTTCCTCATGCTGACCGCTTCCGCTAACTTCGACACGCCCTTCGCGTTCGCCGCCCTCGTGTTTCTTACGACCGGAAGTCTCGTCCTGTTCTATCTGCTTCAGGGTTTGGAGCGCCGCTTCGCTTGGTACCGCCGGGAGATGGATCAGGTGGGAGCCACGGAGTTGGTGGCATGAGATATGCAGTTCCGCGAAGACAAGGAGGAGTGACCTCGACCGTCGAGCCCACTCCCGCTTATGCCATCGAAGTCGTCGGTGCGACCAAACGTTTCCGGACCAAGTCGGGAGAGGTGGCTGCTCTCGAAGGCGTCGATGTCGAAGTTGGACGCGGCGAGTTCGTGGCGCTAGTCGGTCCCAGTGGATGCGGCAAGAGCACGATCCTAAAGATGGTTGCAGGGCTCATCGGGCCCACGGAGGGGGAGGTCCGTGTCTTCGGGCAGCGATGTGTAGGGCCTCCCGATTCCCTGGGCGTGGCATTCCAGAGCGATCTCTTGCTGCCGTGGCGGACGGTGCTCGATAACGTCCTTCTGAGGGCCGCCCTCGATCCCTCAGATCGAACGGAGAAGAAGAAGCTAAAAGAGACCGCAAGGCAACTTCTCAGAACCGCCGGCTTGGAAGGTTTCGAAGAAAAGTACCCGCGCGAGTTGTCAGGGGGTATGCGACAGAGGGTGGCTTTGTGCCGCGCTTTAGTAAGCAATCCCGAATTGCTTCTTCTCGACGAGCCGTTCGCAAGTCTGGATTCGATCACGAGAGATCAAATGGGCATCGATCTTCAGCGCCTTTGGATGAAGGATTCGCCGACGGTCTTGTTCGTAACCCACAGCATCGCCGAAGCAGTCTTCCTCGCCGATCGAGTCGTGATCATGTCTCCGCGTCCGGGGCGCGTTGCCGAAACCGTCCGGATCGATTGGCCACGGCCGCGCACTCTCGGCGATCGTGATGTTGAAGTGAACGTGAGCTACATCCACAAGGTTCGGTCCGTGTTGGAGTCGTTAGGCATCTATGGAACGCCGGAGCGCAGCGCCGGCGAAGGCACGTCCGGAGGGGAGAGCTAATGAAGAATCGGCGAGTTCTAAGGGTCGGGGCACTGTTTCTGGTTCTGACACTTGCGTTTGCTGCTTGCGGAGGAGGGAGTGAGGACGACGATTCTGGGCAGTCAGGGGAGAATGGTGGTGCTAGTGGCGAGCTCACCGAAGCCAAGCTGAGATGGAACTTCATCTTCGACGTAACTGTTGCTCCTTACTTCTTGGCCGCGCAAGAGGGGGGCGCCTACGAGGACGCAGGCTTCGATGTTGACGTCCTCCCCGGGAGGGGATCGCTGATCGCCGCGCAAACCGTCGCGACCGGCCAGGACGATTACGCTCTCATCACCGCCGATACGGCCATCCAGATCATCTCTGAGGGCGCAAACCTGAAGATCATCGCTGCCGTCCAACGTTCGCACCCGGCTGCTCTGATCCATAAGACGGATGTCGACATCCAAACCTTGCAAGATCTGCCCGACCAGGATGTCGTCCTCATCTCCGGAGCTGGTAGTTCATACCACCAAGCTCTATTCGGCATCATGGAGGAGGCCGGTCTCTCACGGGATTCAGTCGAGATGCAGCTTGTGGATTATGCGGCTTTCGCGGCTTCATATCGCAATGTGGATAGGGCTGCGGTGGTCGGAGGTCTCGATAGCGAGGCCATCGCCTACAAAGCCTTCGATCCCGAAGTGCGAGCGATCTCACTCACAGAACTTGGATTGAAGATGTACGGGAACGTCCTCGTAACGAGCGCAACACGCGTCGCTGAAGAGCCCGAGGAGGTGCAAGCCTTCGTCGATGCGACGCTTGCAGGCTTGGAAGGAGCGATAGACGACCCGCAGTCCGCTGTCGACGCGATAGTCGAGGCCGAGCCCGATCTAGCGGGGTCCGCGGACACTCCGGAGGGTCTCGAGCAACTTGCCGCGGCCACGGGACTCTCCGAGTCACCGAGCAGCCCCGACGCCCCATTGGGCTTGATCGTCGAGGACGAGTTCGCGACGATGGTGGATTTCCTAACCACGTACATGGGCCTCAAGCAGCCTCTCGAGCCAGAGGCGTATTACACGAACGAGTTCCTACCTGAGGGATAACTAAACCAGCTTGTCTGTGGGGCGATCGTGTCAAGGCGCGGTCGCCCCACAGCCCCCACGCTTAGGCCAGCCCGTCCTCCCACAGCTTGAGGCGGATGTCTCGAGCGGCTGTGAAGTGTTTCTTGGCCGACTCGGCTGCACGGTTGGGATCCCTCTCGTCGATCGCTTCCAGGATCGCGCTGTGCTCCTCGTGGGCCTGCTCCCATCGACCCGGGAAGAACAATGTCGTGGCGGGATAACGGAGTAGGTGGAGATCCACGCGCTGCAGCAGATCGAACAGAGGAGCGTTGTGTCCAGCCTCCCAGATCGATTGATGGAAGGATCGATTCGTAATGGCAGCCTCGTGGCCGTCCCGGGGTTTCTGCCTGGCGGCTTCTAAGCGTTGCCTCATGCGAACGAGGTCGAATGAGGTCCGCCGTTCCGCGGCGACCCGGGCGAGGTTGGACTCGAGAACGATCCGGGTCTCGTAGATGTCCAGGATCTCTTCCGGATGACGTTCCCTGACGGTCAGGCCTCGAGGCCCTCGCTCGACGAGCCCATCCTGTTCGAGTCGAGAGAGAGCTTCGCGCACAGGGGTGCGGCTCACTCCGTACTGCTCGGCGAGCTTCGTTTCGATGAGGGAGCCGCCGGGCTCCAGTTGCCCACCCAGGATCGCGGCCTTGATCCGGTCGTACGTATCGAGCCTGTTCAGTTCGTCATCCCCAGGCCGTGCCCGCCATCCGTGTCGGCATGCTGGTCGTCTCCTGTCCGCGACGGTATACGCATTCTACCTGCTTGATCCACACCCCCCGAGGTTGGAAGCCGATTGGATATAGGATACAAACATGGACGTCGACGTCGAGGATCCCTGTTGTCAGCCGAGCTACTAGCCGCGACCGCGGCATGCTGTTTCGGCGGCGCGCATTGCGCCGTCAAGAAGGGGACGGGTCGGGCCAAGAAAGAGACAGACGGGGATTCGATCATCGGAGGGCTGATGATCTCCCTTACGACGAGCGTCGTCGTTACCGGGATGGCCTGCTTCCTTGCCGATCCCACGGTGACTCCGCTAGCGGGGCTTCTGGGCTTCGCGATCGCGGGCGTAGTAGGGCCCGCGATGGGTAGGTCCGCGGCCATGGCGGGAGTGGATTCACTGGGAGCTTCCGTCTCGGTACCGCTTCAGGGGAGCGTGTATCCCATCGCGGGAGTCCTGGCGGCTGTCCTGTTCCTCGGCGAAACCGTCGCGCCGCTGCACGCGATCGGGGCAGCCATCATCGTGTACGGGGTCTGGCTACTTGCGCGTCGCCCCGAGATGGATCTGGGAGAAGGGACCACCCGTCCCCGGCGCGGCGCGATGCCTGCAGCGTTCTTCCCCTTGCTGGCCGGGATCAGTTACGGGGCCGGCGACGTGCTTAGGAAGCAGGCGGTTGATGTGCTTCCTTCACCTCTGTTCGGTGCCTTTGTCGGGATGGCGAGCGCACTCTTCGTTTGGTGCGTCATCGTCCTTTCCGCACAACGTGTTCGACGCCGGATCGCACCCATCCGGCGTCATCATGGATGGTTCGTTCTCGCCGGCGCGCTTGCCGCTACCGCCGTGATCTTGACGATCAATGCGCTGCAGGGAGGTGAGGTAAGTGTCGTTACTCCTATCGTGGCTGCTCAACCTCTGCCCGTCCTCGTGTTCTCTACGGTGTTCCTCAAGCAACATGAGACGGTCGACTGGAGGATAGTGGCTGGTGCGTGTGCGGTTGTCGGTGGTACGGCGATCGTCTCGTTGGCCGGTTAGGCAGGGCGGCCCTCTTCGCCCTTGGCAGGGGCGATCTGACCGTTGAAGAGGTCGTCGGGCAAACCGCCTATGTAGTCGATCGTCGACCGCAAGGACACCACGTCGGCGTATTTCGCGTTCATGTCGAAGAGATTGATGGCATGCGATGCCTGACCGCGGTCGAAGGTGCCTTCTTCTACGACCGAGACCCTGAAGTTGTGATTGAAAGCGTCGATCACGGTTGCCCTCACGCAGCCGCTGGTGGTACCTCCCATGACGATCAACGAATCAACTTTGAGCTCGAGCAAGAGTGGAAGTAGCTTCGTTCCGAAGAACGCGCTTGGTTTCCCTTTCCTCACGACGACGTCTCGGTCCTGGGGAGCTATCTCCTTAACTATGTCCGTGCCGATGACGCCCGGGATGACACTCGTTTCGCCGAAGCGGCTATTGCGCCAAACACCCCGACCGAGCCCGTCCGGGCGGGGTTCGAAGTTCGTGGAGTAGAAGATGGGAAGGGAACGGGTCCGCGCAGCTGCGAGGAGGGAGGAGATCGCTCTAACGCCGGCCCAGCCCTCTTCGCCACAGCTGTTGCGCCAATAGGTGACGGAATCGAGGATCGGCGCCGGCTCATGTCCGACGAAGTCGTAGATGACGTCGATGACGAGGAGCGCCGGGCGCTCGCCGAAACCCAGTGGAGAGCCGTAGCCGGACTTGGCGTAGACGTCCCGATCTCGTTCTGTGAGGAACGGATCCCAAATAGGCATGTCTCTGTCCCCTCTCATTACTCAGCTTAGCTTTAGACCGACGGAATCTAGATAGGCGATATTTCGGGTTGCCACGGCTCGGGAGGGGCGCGCGGGGATGGGGTCTTGGTCTACCGTCACCCACCCCGCGAAGTCGCCCGGGTTGAGGGCCTGGATCAAGTTCGAGAAGTCGTAGATCCCCTCCCCGAGCCCGCAGGCTTCAGTCGAGTTGATCGATCTCACATCTCGGAGGTGCACCGTAGCGATCCTCGATCGATATCGCTCGAAAAGCCGGACCGGGTCCATACCTGCCCAAAGAGCGTGGCCCGTATCGAGGCAAAGGTCGAGCTCCGTCTCATTCAGACGGGACATCAGGCGATCCAACTCCTCTTCACGGAAAACAGCCGATCCGAAGTGAGGGTGCACTGCAACCCGCAGACCATAGGTAGACCTGGCAGTGTCCACGATCTCGTCGATAAAATTGACGACGTCGTCCCACAGATGTTCGGTCACATCCACGGGTTCGGGGGCACCACCCGGCCCCGTCGTGCCATCGGGACGATCGATCAGGATCAGGTGGGTCGCCTGGAGTTCGGTCAGCAACCGACCGGTGCGGTGGACGATCTCCATCGTTCCGCCTCGCTTCGCCGGGTCCCTAAGCCACAAGAAGCGCGTGGCGCCAACGATTCCGATCCCCCGACGCTGCAGTTCGGCAGACAGGACCGTCGCATCCTCGGGCAGGAGCCCGAGGGGGCCGAGCTCCATCCATGAGAATCCGAGGCCTGTGACCTGGTCGAGCAGGTCCTCCCACCTTCCGGACAACGCACCGTTCGTTCGTTGCCAGGACAGCGGGGTGGCAGCGACCCGGATAGCGTCAGTCACCGATGAGTGCTCCTTCAGCCGCCAGAAATGAGGTCTTTCAATCTTGCGCCAATCTGGGGGTTTTCGTATCTTGTATCCAAAGCGAAGGATATCACCCGTCCGGTCCCGCTCTCAGGGGATCCCCGCCCAGTCGCCCAGCAGCTCGCGCCTAAGAGCGAGAGGAGACACCGTGTTCATATGGCATCGAGAAAGCGAGATCTGGATCACCTTCCAGACGGACCATATGGCGCAGGTCGGGGATTTCGCGGCCCACTGGGGCGGGGGAGGGTTCTCGCCGGCCGGCGATCCGGCATCTGCGGTCGTGGCAGCGCGGAACCACGACGAAGGTTGGCGCTCTTGGGAACTGGATCCCGATATGGACCCGTCCACCGGTCTCCCTTTCGACTTCTTCCAAGTGCCGAGGGACAAGCACACGGTCTTCTATGGCAATGG
>JBOGXG010000101.1:0-11902 GCA_050694195.1 Actinomycetota bacterium
GTGTCCGATCGCTCGGCTCTCGCCCAGATGTACGTCAACGTCGCCCGCGTCCACGTCCAGCGCGGCGAACTGGACGAAGCAGACATCTCGCTCAGGCGCGCGGAGGACCTCTTCCGAGAGATGGAGCTCAAGCACGAGATCGGGGTCGCACGACTCGCCCGGGGGCTCACCCTCAGCCGTCAGGGGGAATTGGACCTAGCCCGGGATCATCTCGTGAGCGCGATCCGGACGTTCGCAGGATCGAAGGACGAGGTGGAATCCGCCAATGCCCGGGCCGAGCTCGCGCGGGTCGCGCGCCTCCAGGGCCGGCTCGACGAGGCGCGCTCGTTGCTAGAGACCGCCATCGAGACGCTGCGGCGAAAACACGACCCGCACATACTGGCGTGGGCGCACCGGGAGCTGGCCTTCTGCTGGACCGAGCTGGATCCTCCGGTGGCCGAGAAGAACCTCCGCGCGGCGATCGAGCTTTACGAGTCGACCGGCGAGGCCGTGGAGCTCGCGACGACCTACCGAGCCCTCGGCGATCTGCTGCACGAACAAGGGGACGATCGGGGTGGATGCGAGGCGTATCGCACGGGCATCGTGACGGTCGAACGACTCTACGGTTGAGCCGGTAGCAGGGGCGGTTTGCTACCGTGAGGTTCATCGATCGTTGAATCACCAGGAGGGACAACGGTGTCCATAGATCCGAGGAAGCTTCCCGAGATGCCCGAGCTGATGATCGCGGGCCCCGGGCCGATCCACGACGAGGACCTTGAGATCCTCGGGCGGCAGGTGATCGCCCATTACGGAGACGTGTGGACGGAGATCCACAACACCGCGCTCAAGGAGCTGGGGGAACTGCTCGGGGCGGCGGATACCCCGTATGTGATCCCGGGTACGGGGACGACCTGTCTCGACGCGGCCGCGTTCAATCTCTTCGAACCGGGACAGAAGGTCGTGATCGCCGAGACCGGCTTCTTCGGAACGCGGGCGCGCGAGATCGCAGAGGCTCACGGGCTGGGGACGATCTCGGTCCCCGTCGAGCCCGGCGCGCCGATCGACGTGGATCGCATCGCAGAAGCGGCGAAGGGGGCCGACGGGATCATCACCGTTCACGTCGAGACCGCAACCGGGGTGCGTCATCCCATCGAGGCGATCGCGGCCGTCGCCAAGAGGGAGGGCATCGCCTACATGGTCGACGGCATAGCGTCGGTGGGAGGCGAGCTCGTTAACGTCGACGAGCTCGATCTTGCCGCGCTCGTCACGGGAACCCAGAAGGGGCTCGAAACGCCGCCGGGCCTGGGCATCCTCGCGCTGGGACCGTCCGGGCGCGCGCGGGTCGAGGCGAGGAGCGAGCGACCGCAATCCTGGTACCTCGACCTCAAGACTTGGGATTGGTATCGCAAGGAGTGGGGCTCGTGGCACCCTCACCCCGTCACGATGCCGACGGGTCTCGTCCTCGCTCTCGCGTCGAGCGTGCGCCGGATCGCAGAAGCCGGGCTCGAGGCATGGGTAGCGCGGCGCGCCGACCTGGCGAAGAGGTGCCGGGAGGGACTCCGGGATCTCGGACTCGAACCCGTCCCGCAGCCGGGGGTGGAGGCGAACCTCGTCGTGGCCGCGTGGGCCGAGGATCCCGTCAAGATCCAAAAGCACCTGCTGGACAACGGCATCATGATCTCGGGAGGTCTCCATCCGACGCAGGGCAAGGCGATCCGCGTTGGACTGATGGGGAAAACCGCGACCGAGGAGATGGTCGACCGCGTCCTGAAACTGGTGGCCGAGGCACTCAAGGGATAGTGCCTAGGAAGGCTGTGTGGCGGCCGCGACCTTCAGGTCCCTGAAGAGCAGGGCCGGGTCTCCGAGGCGCCGGCGCAGCTCTCGCTCGAGCCCGGCGATCGGGTACAGGTTCTGGGGAGCGCGGGGGTCTTTATGCGAATGGGACGCGAACCGTGGAAGGCCGGCGGTGACCGTGTCGGCGAGTGTGATCGCGGCGGCGTCATCCATATCGGCCGAGCACTCGCAGCGAACTATCCCCGACCACGGGTGGCCGACGTCGCATGGAAGCCTGAGATACCAGGAGAAGCGGGAGTAGCGGCCCATGAGTCTGAAAACGGGGCTTCGCTGGCCGGGTTGAAGTGAAGTGACGACCGCGGTCTGTTCTGGTTCGAGGTATGAGACATGATGCGTCTTCACGTATCCCACGGCATTCGAGGTTCCTTGTCCGCCCCGTAGCGGGCCGTCCACGATCACGAGTTCGACGTCTTCCTCGGCTGCGATCTTCGCTTCGAGTTCGGCCATCCGTACTTGGATCGCCAGCCATAACTGTTCGGGGGCGTCGCCCTCGGCGCGCCTAACGCCGTACGTCGTGTGGCGTGATGTGATCGGCTCGATTTCGCGGACCGCAGAGAACAAGCCGCGTTCGACGATGGCGGCCGTGAGCTGCGCCTTGCCGTCGCAACACATCGCGCCGGCAGCGTACGACGCACAAACACCAGGACGCGATTGACCTTCGGAATCCTCGACCCAGACGCGCGCGTCGATGCGGCGCACCCCGTCGGTGAAGAGGATCTTCTCCGGCACCTCGGTGGCGGCTTTCGGCGAGATCGCCGTCCACTTATCGCCCACGGTCTCCACGCCCACGTCCACGTTCGTAGCGGACGCATCCAGCGCATCGATCTCCATCGGCGAGCCGTACTCGGTCGCCCAGGTCTCGATCGCGAATCTCATGACGCAACCCTCTCGACGGTGGAGGTCCGGATGTCCTTCTTGACCCGGAACCGGACCGGCACTCGGTCGGCGAGCTCCCGCACGTGCGTGACGATCCCGACCATGCGTCCCGCATCTGCCAGGCTCTCCACCGCCACGGCGACGGTGTCCAGCGTTTCGGGGTCAAGCGTGCCGAAGCCCTCGTCGAGGAAGATCGCGTCTAGATGGGCAGCGCCCTCCGCCGCCAGCTCTCCGAGTTGATCGGCCAGTGCCAGGGCCAGGGATAGGGAAGCTAGGAACGTTTCGCCGCCGGAGAGCGTCCGGGCACTGCGCTGCTCGCCTGCGTTGTTCCGGTCGGTGACGAAAAAGGTGCCGACGTCATCGATCGTCAGCGCGTACTGATCGTTGGACAGTTGGCGCAGGATCTGCGTTGCCCCCTCGACCAACCGACGGAGCGCCTCGTTGACTATCCAACTCACGAACTGCCCCGGCCGCGCGGTCAAGTGTTGTGCGAGTTGATGAGCAGTCTCTTGTTCGAGTGAGAGCTCTTTCATCTGGCTGCGCGCCGCGGCTGCTTTGGAGATCGCCTCCTCGATGTCCTTGACCTGTCGCTCGGCGGAGGTATGCGCCGCGACGACCGCCTCGAGCACGCGTCCTTCGTCGACTTGAACCGCGCAGTCGATGCAGGTCTGCTCGAGTTTGTCGATCAGCTTGTGACGGCCTTTCGTAGCGGAGTTGATCTGCTTACCGGCCTCCGCTACGCGTTTCTGAAGGGGCCCGGTCTGCTCGCCCGCCCACCTCAGCAGGGCTTCCCAATCGGCGGCCAGGTCCTCCCTCGTCGCGGGTGGAGGCTCCAGCGCCGCGAGCGAGTCTCGAATGGCATCGAATCCGGCGCGGGCTTCGCTCGCGCCCTCCTTGAGCGCTTGGACCACCTGCCGTGCATCGGCGGCGCGATCGAGAGCGTCGCCCTCGGCGTCGCGCAGTTCGTTCAGGAGCTTCTCCGCCTTGCCTACCTCGTGAAGCTCGGCCTCGACCGCAGCGCGATCGGGGTGCTCCGCCACGGCCGACTCGAGTTCCTCGTAGTGCTCGAGGAGCGTCTTCAGAGCGCTCCGAGCGGACGCCGCGGCTGCGGAGGCGCGTCCCGCGCTCTTGCGGGCAGTCTCCGCAGCTGCTGCTGCGTCCGCGGCAGCTCGCTCGGCGGTCCTGAGGTCCTCAGGTACCTTGTGTTTGGGAAGCCTTGCGACATCTTGAAGGCAGACGGGACAAGGCTCGCCGGCGACGAGATGCCCGGCCAGATGCTGGGCCTGGTGAGTAACTCGCGCCTTGTCCCGAGCTTCCAGGGCGGCTGCGTAGGCCGCCTCTGCCTCGGTCTGCCGAGCGCCTGCTTCGGCTTCGGTGCTGTTCGCGTCCTCCGCAGCTTCCGTGGCGGCCGCGATCTTCGGTTCGAGCCTCGCCTTGCGATCGTGAGCCGCGAGCGCGTCGTCAAGAGGTTTCCGGATGGGTAGGGTCTTGTACGCGTCGGTCGCGGACGTAACTTTCGTTCGGGCCTCGACCACGGCCGCCTCGGCCTCGGCCAGGAGTTTCTCCGCCGCGGCCATCTGGTCGCTGAGCACCTCGGCATCCTCTGGCATCGAGAGGTCTCCGATCCGAGCGAGCCACCTCTTCGCTTCCTCGACCTCGGTTTCCGCCCGGGCGATCTGCTTGTCGAAGGCGTCGATCGCAGGCTGTGCGTCGGCGGCGTCCTTGCCGAGAGCGTCGAGTCGCTTCACCTGCGCCTTGGCCTCCTTGAGGGTTTCCGGCGTCGCCCACGACCCCACGTCGGCAAGGCGCTCCTCCAGCGCTGCGATCTTGTCCTTGGCCACGCGCGCTCGGGTGTTGGCCATCTGCTGCATCCACTCGTAGACCCCGAGGTTCAGCAACTTGACGAGGAACTCTTGACGGTCCTTCGGGTCGTCGTGGAGGAAGCGCGCGAAGTCTCCTTGGGGGAGTGCAACGCATTTAGTGAAGTGCTCGAACGTTAGACCCAGTAACCGGGTGACCTCGGAGGTAAGCTCGGGACCCGATCCGGCGAGCGGCTCGGCGGCCCCCTCCTTCTCCAGGCGAGCCTCTTTCACGGATGCGCCCTTCGGCGTCCGCCGAACGACACGAACGGCCGTGTAGGTGTCACCGTTGACCGTGAAGTCGAGCCTCACCTTGGCCTCGACCTTCCCCTGACTTATCACCGGCGCGACCAGGCGCTTGTCGTCGTAGCGGGGGACCGATCCGTACAGCGCGAAGCAGATGGCATCGATGACGCTGGACTTGCCAGATCCGGTCGGGCCGACGAGCGCGAAGTACTCACAATCGTCGAACTCGATGACCGTATGTTCCCGGAAGCTGGTGAATCCGACGAGCTCAAGCCGGGTCGGACGCATGAGCCTCCTCCAGGAGTTCGTCGAAGAACCTCAGCAGGCGATCATCCGAGATGCCCTTATGTCCGAGGTACTCCTCGAAGAGATCGTGAGGTGATGCTTGTGATCGATCGATCCTGGGAGAGTCGTCTCCGGTTGTCTCGGAGTCGACGATGATCTTGACGGCGTTGGAGAACATCGTACGTATCTCGTCCCCGAGTCCGATGCGCGCCTGCTCGAGAACGACAACCCTCAGATAGTCCTCGCCCTGGTCTCCCAGCGCGGCGAGCTGCTCGAGCGTTCCCTTGATCGTGCGAAGACGTCGCCCCGAAGTGAGCTCCAGAGGCGTGACGGTTGCCGGAACATTCGGCTCGGCCTCAACCAGCAGGACGCTCTTTGAGTCGGCGCTGTCGGAGAAGTCGAGGTGCATCGGCGCGCCGCTGTACCAGATCGGACAGGGGCCGGCCATCTTCTGGGCTTTGTGGAGGTGCCCGAGCGCCGCATAGTGCGCTTGTGCCGGGAAGATCGTGGCGTCCACGTAGTAATCGAAGATCGTTTGGGCTGTGCGCTCGCCTCCGCCCAGCTCGCCCCCGACGATCGTCATGTGACCGAGCACGACGTTCACGGCGTCCTCGGTGAAGTCCTCCGTGAGCGTTTTCACCACCGACCGCATGCGGGCGCTGTACTGACCCGATAGGTCGTCCGCGTCCTTCGCCATCAGGTCGGCAACCCTCGTGATGTAGCGCTGCGAGAGCCAGGGCACAGCAGCCACGCGTAGCGGCCCTCCGGCTGTCTCGATCAGGAGCGGCTCCTTCTTCAGGCCGGCGCGGACGGCAACCCGGGCATGCTTGAAGACGGGAGCGAATGCACGGAGACGGTTGTCGTTGTCGTGGTTGCCGGGGATCACAACGACCGGAGCGATGTCCCGCATATCCAGGAGCGCACGGAAGACGATCTGCTCGGCCATCGGCGACGGTGATCCACTATCGAATAGATCTCCTGCGACGAGGATCGCGTCGACCTGCTCGCGCTGCGCGATCCCAGTGATCTCTGCGAGGACGTTCTTGTACTCATCGCCCCGCGGCTCTCCCTGAAGCGTCTTGCCGACGTGCCAGTCGGCCGTGTGCAGCAGCTTCACGCGCGCGGCAGCCCTTCCAACGGATCGTCGGGCTGAGTGCCGGAGGTGGGATTCGCGCCCGCTTCGCTGGGACGGCTGGCCCACGCGGGGAACGGGAACTCGACGACAAGTGGAACGGGGATCTCGGGCTGGGACACCATCATCGTTCCCGGCTTCATGATCGTGGAACGGTCGCGGTGGGGGCCGCGCAGCCAGCCGTACTGCCCGCGCTCGGCCTCGGCACTGTCCAGCCTACCGACCACGCGGATCGACGACTGCCCCACGATGCGACCTTCTACTTCGCTCGCCGTCTGTTGCGCCCCGAGAAGGATGATGCCTAGCGAGCGGCCGCGCTCGGCCACGTCGAGCAGGATCTCCTTGATGGGGCTACTGCCATCCCGTGGCGCGTACTTGTTCAGCTCGTCCAAGAGAAGGAACAGAAGCGGACGCGCTTGACCGGCGCGCTCTTTCTGCTCGAACGTCCGGCGGAGAACGACTCCGACCACGAACCGTTTGGCGCGATCGGGGAGGTTGTGGATGTCGACAACGGTTATCTGCTTGTCGAGGACGACTTTGTGCTTGGCCGCGTTAGAGACATCGCCGCGGATGAGTCGTTCCAAGGGACGAACCGCTCCGTGGAGACGCCGCACGAACGCGTTGATCGTTCCGGCCCCGATCACCGGTCCCGCCCAATCGCCGTCCCCGGTCTGCACCTGAGCTTCGATGAACTCGACGAGTCCTCTGAACGTACGGATCTCGGTCCCGTCGATCGAGACACCACCATCGTCCAACGAAACGGCCTCGTTCTTCAACTTCGCGGCGACGTTATGGACGACCATCGTGTAGTGCTGACGGTCATCCTCTGCGTCGGCGAAGACGAACTGCAGCAACTCGTCCTTGCAGAACTCCTCGATCGTCCAGAAGAAGGACGTCACTCCTTCGCTCCTAGTCGAGACATCCGGCGCCGCGTTGCGGTCCCCGATGCGCGGGGGAGCGAAGAAGGCGGCGCTCGCGAAAGGGCCGGGCTCGAGTCCCATCGACCGGTATCGGACTCGGTCGTCGTCGCTCAGCTGGATGTTGGAGTGGTCGAGGAAGAGGAGATCCTCGCCCTTCACGTTGAAGATGAGCGCCTTCGTGTTGATCGTGTCGCGGCCCAGAACGCCCGAGTTGAACAAGCTGTAGAGCAAGAAGGTCGCGTACGTCGTCTTTGTGGCGACTCCCGAGATTCCGCTGATGTTCACATGTGCGCCTCGCGTGCCGTCGAGGAACTCGAGGTTGATGAACAGAGGGTCGTCATCTCGGGTCAGCCCAGCAGGGAGTTTCTTGTCCATGCCGTCGAAGAACAGGGCCTCGTCGCGCTCCTTGCCCTCGGCCTTCCGCACCCCGGCACCGGGAAGAGGCGGGACGAACACCTCCGGCTCAACTCGCGTCGCCGTTACTTGAGCGGCTTCGACGACATCGCCGGGGAGGATCCCGTCCTCGATCAAGAAGACGTCGCTGTCGAATCGCGCGCCCTCTATGCGTGCGCGTATCTGCGACACGATCCCGTAGATGCGAACGGCCTCACCGGCCGGGGGCGTCCTCTCGGTTGCCACCACGTCGTCGAGTTGAAGGTAACGGCCCTCAGCCAAACCGACCCAGAACTCCAGAGGCGTCGAGTCCTCCGTTCCTAGGACGCGCCCGACTATGTTTCCTTGGCTCTCGTCCACTGCCCCTGACCTCATTCCTAGCGGGTTCTCATCCCTCAGGATGGCTCTGGGACAGGATATGACTGGGGTACGACAGATCTGGTGGATCTGGCCGGTTCTCCGGGCTGTCGCCCACGGGTTTGTTTTCGGCGCTCGGGTAACCTCATTCGCATGAACCAGAAGCTGTACGAACAGCGAGCCAAGCGTCTCCGAGAGGCGACCTTGATCGCGATCTTCCGGACGAAGGCTCCTGAGCAGGCCGTGGAGGGCGTGGGTGTCGCGGTGCGCGGAGGCTTCGAGGCGGTAGAGATCACCATGAACACCCCCGGTGCCACCGATGCCCTGGCCGAGGTCGCCGGTCGCGTCGACGCGATCGTGGGGGCCGGCACCATCACGGCCCCCGAGCAGGTGAAGGAGGCCTACGACGCCGGCGCCGAATTCGTCGTCACCCCCGTGGTCGTTCCCGAGGTGGTGGACGCCGCCCACGAGCTGTCGATGCCGATCGCCATGGGCGCCTCGACCCCGACGGAGGTCTTCCGGGCCCGCGAGGCAGGAGCCGACTGGGTGAAGGTCTTCCCCGCCGAGTCTCTTGGGGGTCCCGACTACGTCTCCTCGCTCCTCGGCCCCCTCGACGGCACGCCGATCCTGTGTACCGGCGGCCTCACCGCGGAGAACTACCTTGGGTATCTCAGCGCGGGGGCCAAGCTCGTCGGGTTCGCCGATTCCGTCTTCGATCCCGACATCGCCGCCGCCGGCGATTACGCGGAGCTGGAGCGCAGGGCCATAGAGGTGTGCCGCCGCCTCGACATGTTCGACGCCAAGTAGCCGGGCCCCCGGCCAACGTACTAGGCCGTTTCCGCGGAAACTAGCTCCTTCTTCCCGAGATACTCGTGCTCGGCCACGACGTTGACGACGTGGACCGGGTCGATCCGGCCTCCGTCCCACTGAGATCGGCATGATTCGGCGTTCACGAGCGCGGCTAAGTCCGCGTTAGCTACCTCGATGGTCGTTCGAGCCGGTTCTGGCCTGACGACGGGCGGGACCTCCCAGCCGTTCGGATGCCAGATCCGAAGCCCCGTCCCGTCGGGCTCCATCTGCATCGTGTATCCACCCTCGTGGAAAAAGCGATGATGTTTCCGGCAGAAGAGACACAGGTTGCCGAGCTTCGTCTCGCCGCCCTTGGTCCAGTGCTGTATGTGATGCCCATCGAGGAAGACCCTGTTGGTACACCCTGGATAGCGGCAGCAGCCTTTGTCGCGCGCCTTCAACGCGCGCCTGATGGCGCTGGAAAGCGTTCTCGTCTTGCGTCCTACGCTGAGGATCTCTCCGTCGCGCTCGATGATCGAAACCACCGACGCATCGCAGGAGAGCCGGCGGGCCGTCTCCGGATGGATCCCGGTCCCTCCTTCGAGTTCGCAACGGTCGCCGGAATCGTTCACCAACGTCTCGGGGTCGACATGAAGAACCACCTGGGTCGCATCCCCGCCGGAGCGGTCGCGCGTTTCCGCGGAAAGATATGCCTCGGCCATGTGAACGAGTGCGTCGGCGCGCGTCTTCTCGCCATCCTCATGGTCCTCTTTCCAGACCGCCCGGCCGGCGTGCTCGAGGGCCTTGTTAACCGTGGCGCCGGCTTCGGGACTCATACGTCCCCGGATCACGAACGTCCCGTCGTCGTCGAAGTGGACGTAGGTCCCTCTGCGGTCGTGCCGCTTGTTCACGTCGTCCAGCTCGTGAGCGCTCTGAGCCTGACGGTATACACGTACGACCTTCTCCAGTTGGGCGGCGGTCGAGTTGCGAGCGACGTTTACGAGGTCCGCTTCGTTCTCCTGAGTCACTACCCGAGCCAGTGCACGCACCTGCGAATAGGAGAGTTCGCCCCGAGCCAGATGGGCGGCAACGAGAGGCATCTCCTTGAGACGATGTGCCACCCGGAGTTGATCCCTGCCGGTCGAGGGGGTGATGCCACAGCGATACGAGAGCCAGTGCTCACAGGAAAGGGCGCCCCAGTCGGCCCAGGTCCCGCGATCGTCGAGCTCGGCGATCAACAAGAGCCACCGGTAGGTGCCGGCCGCCATATTGGAGGCGAGGTCGGCGATCCGGCCGTCCAGCTCCTGGTCGTCGAGAGCGCGGAGCTCCTCCTGGAATCCTTCAGTATCGAACATATGTTCGTATAGTAGGAGATTTCGGGCGGCGATGCAAGTCCCATCTGGAGGGGGAAGGCCCCCTGTGGCGAATCCTCCGGCCATGAGAAAACTGACGATCACCCTGCTCGTAACTGCCCTCGTCGCCGCCTTCGCCCCCGTGGGACGGACCGACACGACGGCCCTCGCCCTCGTCCAAGTGCCGTTCGATTCCCAGGCCGAGGCGGCTTACCTCCTAAGCAACTTCGACGAGACCCACAACCACAGCGCCGAGGCTGTCGAGCTTCTCCTCTGGCCCGGCGACGCAGAGGAGCTGAGGGCGCTCGGGTTCGAGTACGAGGTCATCACCCCGGACATCTTCGCGAGGGACCTTGCACTCTCCTTGGGACCGCAGCCTGTCGTTGAGCTTCCCGGGCCCGACCGCAGCACCTACCGGCGACTCGTCGATTACAACGCCGAGCTGCAAGAGCTCGCCGACAAGAATCCCGACCTCGTGAAGCACTTCGAGACGAAACGTCCGTCCCTCGAGGGCCGTCCCGTTTACGGCGTCGAGATCGCGGCGAACGTGAAGAAGGAGGACGGGCGGCCGATCTTCTACATGGACGCGGTTCACCACGCTCGCGAGTGGCCGGCGTCGGAGTACACGATCAACTACGCCTGGTATCTCGTGGAGGAGTACGGCAAGAACCCCCAGATCACATCCCTCCTCAAGAAGGCGCGCGTGATCATCGTTCCGATCGTCAATGTCGATGGGTTCGATTACTCGCGCGAGTCCATCTTCTCGATCGAGGAGAACATCGCGCATCAAACGTCACCCATGGGCGCGGGCAATGGTTTCGAGGGCTACTGGCGTAAGAATCGTCGCTCGCTCAGCGGCGTGACCGTTCCGGTGGCGCAGAGGAATCCCGATGCGTTCGGCGTCGACCCGAACCGCAACTACGCCTACCTATGGGGGGACTCGAACGGTGGATCCTCCGGGAATCAGCTTGATCAGACCTACCGGGGCGAAGCCCCCTTCTCGGAGCCGGAGGTCGCCAACGTGCGCGACATCATCCTCAGTCGACCCGTCACCGGTGTGATCACGAACCACACCTATCAGAACTCCGTGCTGAGGACCGGCGGGGGAGATGCGCCTGAGGACGACATCCTCGTTCGCATCGCACAGAGGATGGCCGACATCCTCGGGTACGAGAACAACCCCACCGTCGGGTACCCGACGACGGGCACGACCGACGATTGGGCCTACGCGGCGATGGCTTCCTTCGGGTTCACGATCGAGCACGGTGGCTCCGGTTTCCATCCGCCCTACGCGGAAGGTGTTGGGGAGCGCAACGACAAGGCGATGAAGGCGTTCACGGTGATGCTCGAGGCGTCCGCCGACCCGAAGTACCACTCGGTGATCACCGGGAAGGTGGCGGACGGGAAAGCGAAGCTCACGCTGTTAAAGAACTTCCGTACCCCGCTGTCCGAGGGGAATCCCACCGGCAAGGAGGCGATCAAGGAGAAGCAGCGGATGACCTTGAGCACCGAGAAGGACGGGACGTTCGAGTGGCACGTCGGGCCGAGTTCGCGACCCTACGAGAAGAAGACCGAGCGCTACACGCTTCTCATCCAACGGAAGGGCTTGTTCAAGTCGATGAAGGTGCGCGTCGCCCGAGGAGAACGCCTGAACCTCGGCACCATCCGCTTCCCGAAGAACGGTGCGCTCATCGACATCATGCCTCTGCCAGAGGACCCAGATGACGGATCGGACGGTCTCCCGCCCCGTTAGCCAAAGAGTCACTCGAAGGTCCGCCGAGGAGGCAGGTTTCGCCGCCGACGCCCTCGACTACAAAGGGGAGGGACAACCGCCTTCTGAAGCGGTCGGCGGCGACGGTT
>JBOGXG010000102.1:0-3739 GCA_050694195.1 Actinomycetota bacterium
GCTGCGGGCGAGCGTGCAGGGACTCCTCTGAGCCACTCCGCTGGATAAGTGGCTTTGTCGATAAATCGACTCATCGCCTTATCTATCCTGGTCCTCTGGCTCATCGGCTCCGGGCCCGCCGCCCCCCGGATGGAGACCCTCGCCGCCCCGCGTCCCCCCGAACCGTCGGTCGGGTGCGCCGCCTGCATCGTCGTCGACGACAACGGTGAGGTCCTCTGGGCGCGCGCCCCACACGCCAGACGGTCGATCGCCAGCACGACGAAGATGGTGACCGCGCTCGTCGTCCGGCGGCACGCGGATCTGGCCGACGAGGTCACGGTGTCGCAGGCGGCCGCGGCTATCCCCGAGGGACGCCTCTCGCTGCAGGCGGGGGAGACGTTCAACGTTAAAGAACTACTTTACGGTTTGCTCTTGAACTCCTCGAACGACGCCGCGGTTGCGCTGGCGGAGCACGCCGCCGGATCGGTCGACGGCTTCGTCGCCCTCATGAACGAGACGGCGGGCCGCCTCGGGGCGACCGGATCTCACTTCACCACGCCCCACGGCCTGGATGCCGCCGACCACTATTCGACGGCGGCCGATCTCGCCCTCCTCGGCGCCGCGGTTCTGAGGGATCCCGTCCTGGGGGACATCGTGGCCGACGCCGCCGCGACCATCGAGGGTTCGAACCGAACGGTACAACTCGATAACACTAATCTTCTGCTTGAGAGTTATGCCGGAGCGGTCGGGATCAAGACCGGCTTCACCGCATCGGCGGGGAACGTCCTCGTGGCGGCGGCGGAGTCGAAGGGGCGGACCATCATCGCGGTGACGCTCGGTTCCGCCGATACCTTCGAGGACGCCTGCCGGCTGCTGGACTACGGGTTCGCGGTCCTGCGCCGTGGGATAGTGCTACGCGCGGGGACACCCGTCGGGGGGATCGTGTTCGACACCCTTGGAGCCAGTGGCATCGTTGCCGAACGGACGCTGCGCGGCCTCACCGATCCGGCCGCGGTGGAGTTGGCTTTCGAGCCCCTGACGGACCTCCGGGCGCCGCTGCAGGATGGTGCAAGCGTTGGCACGATCACCGTGAGCACGCAGGAGCGGACGGTGGCCACCGTAGGCGCGGTGGCAGCCGCGGACGTCGACGACGCGGCCGCCGAGGGCTGGGCCGCCGAGGCGCTCCAAACGCTCATCAGAGGAGCCGCCGCCGTCCTTCCGGGAGAGGATTGAATGGCCGACGAACCTGTTGTCGATGTCCTCATCGAGGAGGAGAGGCTCGTCGCGCGCGTCATGGAACTCGGCCGAGAGATCGCCGAGCCGTACCGGAACGGGCCCCCTCCGCTTCTCGTGTGCGTACTCAAGGGGTCCGTTGTTTTCCTCGCCGATCTGGTGAGGGCGATGGACATAGACCTCCATGTAGATTTCATGTCGATCTCCTCCTACGCCGACAGCCCGACGTCCTCCGGCGTCGTCCGCATCATCAAGGACCTGGAGACCGACCTCACCGGGCGCGACGTTGTGATAGTCGAGGACATCGTCGACACGGGCCTCACGTTGCACTACCTGCGCCGCACCCTCGCCGCACGGAGCCCTGCCTCGTTGAGAGCGGTGACGCTGCTGGACAAGGCGGTGCGGCGCATCATCCCCGTGGAACTGGAGTGGAAGGGGTTCGAGATACCCGACGTCTTCGTACTGGGGTACGGCCTCGATCATGAAGGTCTGTACAGGAACGCTTGCGACCTGTTCGAGGTACCGGACATCGCTCATCTGGTAGCGATGCCGCGCATGTACGTCCCCGCGCTGTGGCCGGACGCCGTCGTGCCGCACACGGACGTCCGGCCCCCCTGAGCCGTCGGCCCGCCCGCCCCGCCCCTTACCCTCACCCGGTGTTAGCCTCAGACGCATGATCGAGCTGTCGCTCGTGGGGGTCCGCGTCGAGCTTCCGTCTAACCAGCCGATAGTCCTCCTCAAGGAGGCAAGCGGCGATAGATACCTGCCCATCTGGATCGGTGCCGTCGAGGCGACGGCCATCGCGTTCGCGTTACAGGGGATCCAAACCCCCCGGCCGATGACGCACGATCTCATGCGCGACATGCTCAACGAGGCGAACATCCAGGTCGAGCGGATCGTCATCAGCGAGCTGGTGGATCAGACATTCTTCGCGAGCATCCGCATGAGCGGGAAGGGGGACGCCATCGACGTCTCGTCCCGTCCGAGCGACGCCATCGCGCTGGCGGTGCGCCTGGGCTCTCCGATCTTCGGGGCCGAGGAGGTCCTCGAGCAGGCCGGGATCGAGTTGAAGGACGACGAGGAGGTCGAGGTGGAGAAGTTCCGGGAGTTCCTCGACCAGGTCACCCCGGAGGATTTCGCCAGCGACGGCTAACGCCGCCGCGTCTCTCCGGCGCCTCCAACCATAAAGAGTCGGTTCAGGGTTGTCGTTGACACGCGGGCGTCCCGGACATACCCTTTCCAAGCTCGTAACTACGAGATTGTTACTTCCCTCGGCACCCACGCCGGACAGAGGAGGACGTGATGGAGGAGACGGGGTATCGGGGCCCTCAGACCTGCAAGATCGTCGGGATCACCTACCGTCAGTTGGACTACTGGACCCGCACGGGACTGGTCACGCCCACGCTGCAACCAGCGCAGGGGTCGGGAACCCAGCGGCTCTACTCGTTCGGAGACCTCCTCCAACTCAAGCTGATCAAGGAACTCACCAACGCGGGCGCCAGCCTTCAGAAGGTGCGGCAGGCGATCGATTACGTCCGCGATCACGTCGACGGGGATTGGTCGAAGGTCACGATCGTCACCGACGGCGCCGGGGTGTACGCATGCACCTCAGACGCCGAGGTGATCGACCTCCTCCGCTCGGGACAGGGAGTGCTCGGCGCGGTCGTCGCGGTCGACAAGGTGCGGGATCAGCTGGCGGGCACGATCAAGGAATTGCGCCCCCAGACGATCACCGTGCAGTACCGTTCGAAGGGAGAAGCAGGAAGGCAAGTCGAGGAGGGGTAACGATCCCAGGAGGCACGGACGACCGATCGAGATCGGTCGTGTCTCGGCCCCACGAAGGTGTCGAATTCGCCCACAACAGCGAGCGCCAGTTCGCCAAGCTGCTGGACTTCTATCAGATCGCGTGGGAGTACGAGCCGACCACCTTCGATATCGAGTGGGACCGTCAAGGCAACGCGACGCAGCGATTCTCGCCCGACTTTTACCTTCCCTCGTTCGATCTCTATATCGAGATCACGACGCTCAATCAGAAACTCGTTACCAAGAAGAACCGCAAGGCGCGCCGGCTGCAGGAGCTCTATCCGGACGTCAAGTGCAAGGTCCTATACCAGCGGGACTACCTGAACCTCCTGGTCAAGTACGGCCTCGAAGAGCCGACCCAGAAAACGCTCCTGACCTCTGAGGACGAGCCGCCGTCCATCGATTCGATGCTGGCCGGCTGATATACCAGCGCGATGGACAAGCGTTCTTCTCCTCTCCTCGACGTGCATGCCGCGCTCGGAGCCAAGCTGACGGAGTTCGGCGGGTGGGAGATGCCGCTGCAGTACTCCGGGATCGTGGCGGAGCACAACGCGGTGCGAACCGCATGCGGACTGTTCGATGTGTCCCACCTCGGGAAGCTGCGCGTGGCCGGCCCCCGCAACGGCGAGGCACTCGACGCGACCGTGACGTGCGACGTCGCGGGTCTCGCGGCGGATCAGGCGAGCTACGCGCTGGTACTGGCGGACGATGCCGGCTGCATCGA
>JBOGXG010000103.1:0-3335 GCA_050694195.1 Actinomycetota bacterium
GGCGGGCGCATCGAAGGTGATGAAAACCGTCTTTCTTTCAAAGGCCGCAGCCTCGGCCCTCATCTTGGGGGTCCAGGTCACACCTTTCCATCGGCGGACCCGCCCGACAGTTGAGTTCGGCGCCCTAGTTCTTTTGGGCCCCCTTTTCGCGTCCCGGGGCCGAGGTTGCTCTGTCATGGTGTCGGATCTTGCGCGTCATAGCGCGCGAACTCGGGGAGCGCGACGGCCATGATCGCAACACCGATCAAGCACGCGAAGCCGCCGGCGACGATCGAGAAGCGGATGTTCGTCAACGCCGCGAGCGCGCCGGCCTCGAGGTCGCCCACCGCCGGCCCGCTCGCGACCACGGTGAGTTCCAGCCCAGACAGGCGGCCGACAAGGTGTGGCGGCGCCGCCGTCTGCAGGATCGTGTGCCTGAAGATCGCGCTGATCATGTCCGCTCCTCCCGCCAGCGCCAGCGTAAGGACGGCGAACCAAAGCGACGGTGCGAGGCCGAAGAGGATCAGCGATATACCCCAGCCCACGACCGCGAGATACGTCGCGAGGCCGTGTCGGCGAACCTTTCCGGTCCAACCGCTCGTCAGCGACGCGATCAGGGCTCCTCCAGACGGAGCGGCATACAGGACGCCCAGGACGGCCGGGCCCCCGAACTCACGCGCGACGGCAGGGAACAGCGCGTTGGACATCCCGAACACCATCGCGATGATGTCGACGATGAACGACCCTTGCAGAACGGGACGGCCTTTGAGGAAGCGCAGCCCTTCTGCACGCTTCCGGAGTCCCCCTCGTCCGCGATGCGGGGAGGGATCGGCCGGATGAGGAAGACGCAACCGAGGATGAACACGAAGCTGATCGCGTCGACGAGGTAGGTGCCGGCCAGACCTATCCATCCGATCAGGACTCCCGCAAGCGTTGGTCCGACCACGGAGCTGAGGTTCTGTGACACTCCTTCGAGCGCGGCGGCCGCGGGGAGCATCTCCTTGCCGACGAGCAGCGGCGTCGCCGACCGGAAGGCCGGGGAGCCAAGCGCGTAGAGCGCGGCGATCATCGAGGTCAGGACGTAGATCAGGGCGAGGTTCGGCTCACCTCCGCGTGCGTTAAGCGCGAGGGCGACGGAAGCGAGCGCGCCCAACCCCTCGGTGACGAGGAGTGAACGGCGGCGGTCGACCCTGTCGGCGATCGCTCCGCCGAGGAGAGGAAGCAGCAGCAGTGGGATCAACTCGGCGAGGCCGAGAAGCCCTACCGCGAAGGTCGAGTCGGTGAGTTCGAAGACCTGGAAGGGGATCGCGACGAAGGTGATCCCGCTCCCGATGAACGAGACGACGCTTCCCGTCCAAAGGAGGCGGAAGTCCGGCGATGCCCTTGAGCGGCGCGAGGTCGAGAGCGACGGAGCGGAGGCGTCCGCTCCAACTCGGCCGGACGGAAGGGCCGGGCGGCTCGGTGGGGTCTTGCACTCGGTTCGGGGCGCGACTGCGCTAGAGAGATCCCAGCGGGCCCGGCCGGACGTGGTCTAGGCGGGCCCTGCCGTGGGAGGCTTGACCTTGTCGCGGGCGGTCTGTCGTGCAGCCCCCGTGATGGCTCCCGTCAGCGCGAGCCACGCCGCCTTCTTGCCGGCGGAGACGTTCGCATCGACCTGCGGAGGATCCTCCTTGGTGGCCAAGCGCCACGCGGTCGTAACGATGTAGGTGGCGAGTTTGACGGCGACGATCCCCGCGAGGGTGGCGCCGATCGTTTGCACCAGAGAGGGCTTCTGTTCCGTCGCCGGCTTGTCCTTTCCCATCGATCCTCCTTGTCTTACGTCCGCACGCGTGAGAGATCGGTTCGCAACTGCGGACGGGAACGGCTGAGGGAAGTATGCCCCGCCGCGGCCCGGCTACGCCTCCGCGAGTTCCTCGCGGACCATCCCGGCGAGCCCGTCGAGTTCCTCGCCGCCCTCCGCCGGGCCGATGGCGATGATCCGGTCGCCGGCCTGGATGACGAAGTTGGGCTTGGGGCGGTACGTCCACCGGCGTCCTCGCTGCACCGCGAGGATGAACATCCCCGTCTCCGTTTCAACCGAGAGGTCGCGTATCGAGCGACCCTCGGCCGGCGCGCCGGGCGCGACCACGGTCTCGTGCCCCACCTCGTCGGACTCGACCAGCGCAGCCGCGATCACGGGATGGAGCTCCTCGCCCGACTCGACGAGGCGGGTCATCTCGCGGGCCGAATCGAAGATCGTCTCGCCGGCCTGCGCGAGCCTCAGGAGTCCGCGCAGGTCGTCGGGGTTGCGCGCCTCCTGCGCGCTCCTAAGGACCCACGCTTCGAGCTCGTCGTGTACCGCATCCGAGCGCGCCTCGAGGCTCGAGACCTCGGCCGCCAGTGCCTTGTCGTTGAACAGCAGTGCGGAGTAAGCGAGCCCCACCGCAACCTCCGCGGAGTTCTTCATCTCGACGAGCATGTCGACGGCGCGGTCGAGATCGGAGAGCGGTATCTCCGGAGAATCCGGAGGCTCCGGCAACGGCGGAGCGGCCATCAGTTCGCGCGCCAGAGCCACCCCGTCCTCCGGCCCCTTCACGAGGAGGGCATCGTTGGAGCCGACCACATAATCGGGTCCCGGATCGAGGTCCCACTCCCCTCCGCGTCTGATCGCGATGATCCACATCCCGATCTCCACCGGGAGCGCGAGGTCGCGCAGAGACTGACCGATGGCGGTGGAGCCGTCGCGCACCTTGATGCGCGAAACGATCTCGTCGGCGTGACGAAGGTCGCTGCGGAGGTCGTCGAGGATGCCGAGGTTGTCTGCCACCACTCGGGCGATGTCCTCGGCCGCGTCGCCGATCTTCTCCACCGCGCTGGCGATCTCGAGCACGCCGGCCATGTGCTCGGCGTCTTCGGGGCTCCGCGCCGCGAGGATGGCGACCTTGCGGAGCTGACGCAGGTCGTTGAACATGCGTTCCTCGAGCCTGCGGACTTCTTTGGCGAGCTTCTCGTCGGAGAAGAAGACCGCCGCGTAAGCCAGATCGACCATCAGCTCCGACGTGTCTTTTATCCCCGCCAGATAGCCCTTGACGGTTCTCGGTCCCTCTCCTGTATCCACTCTCTCTCCCTTGGTCAGGCTACTCCGAACAACACCAGCGCGAGTACTAGACAGATGACGCCGAGCAGGTCCATCCCGCTCGTCACGAGTGGGATGGTGTGGTTGTCGGGATCGAACCCGAAGCGGTACGTCGTCGTCGCCGCGTAGTAACCGATGAACGCGGCGACGAAGGTCGCCATGACTCCGCCGACGAGGGTGATGCCGATGAACCTCAGGGCCCCCGGGTACGCCGCGCCGATCGCTTCGGCGAGGACAAGCG
>JBOGXG010000104.1:0-4734 GCA_050694195.1 Actinomycetota bacterium
GCCTGCGGGCTACCGGGGATCGTTTCAGAGATCCCCCCGTATTCAAGTCCGCAGCCGACAGGGATCGTTACCGTTCCGAACGAGACCAAGGCTTGGGCGGAGGCGTTGAACGATCTCTGCGCTTCGGAGGATCTCGCTCGCATGGGGCAAGCCGCACGCGAGTGGGCCGAGGCTAAGTTCGACGTCACAGTCTTCGACGCCGAACTGACGGAACAGATCATGGCCGAGGAAGCAAGTTAGTGACCGCACCATCTCCGCTTCTCAACTGGAGACAATCATCCTTCGTAAAGCAGCGGCCACAGGCCCAGATCCAAGTGGGGAACCATGTCCCGCAACCTCTCCACTTCCGGACGATAGAGAGCTCTCAGCCGCTCCATCGTGTCGCCGTCCAGCGGTCGAGAGCGGCGAGTCAGGACGTTCTGGGGATCTCCTATCCCCCTCGGGACGAACGAGGGATCGATCCCCAGGAACGCGAAGATCTTCCGTAGCTCCCCAAGGGGGGAGGATCTGCATCGTTCGTACTGGAGGACGAGGACCTGATCCCGGTGGAAGTGCTGTAGGACATGCTCTAGCTGTGCCGCGTAGAGTCCGCTCCTTTCTTGCTGTTGGATCACTTCTGTGGAAGCGCTCCCGGCCTTGCCGGCGAAGTACGACACGGCGGAACGGTATCGGTCGACGGGGTCACGGAGACTGACCAGCAACCGAGCTCCGGGAGCCACCTTCGAGAGCGCAGCGATGGTGTGCTCGTAAAGCATGTAGGGGGGCGTCCATTCACCCACTATCTGACCAGGTGCACGCGGGAAATAGCGCTGGTAGTGAGCGGACTCGTACGGGGGCGAACGCGTGAGGAAGTACATCAGCTCCTTGGGATAGCGGCTCGTCACTTGCGGGTGTCTCTCCAGAAGCGAGTAGAGCCACGTCGTGCCGCATCGTTGTGCTCCGATGCCGACGAAATCCGGAGTGCCCGTGGTCCAGCCGGGGGGACACGTAGGAGGATCGCGTCGTACTCGCGCCTGTCGCCGGCGCTCGAGGGCAAGTCGCCACCGAGGGTAGACGACCCGCCGATAGAGTTCATGCTGGCTGAGTCGGTTCTGCACCGTGAGGAAACTCTTAGCCATTGAAACCGCGGAAGTTAGGCCACAGATCGAGATCGAGATCCGGGACGAGCTTCAGGAGGCGTCGAACGTCTTCCGAGTACCGATCCACCAATCCAGATCGTTCGCCGTCCGAGACACGCGGGGGCCTCTTGGGAAGGACATTCCGGAGGCGGTCGATCCCCTCGGGAACGAAGCCCTCATCGAGGCCGAGGGATCGATAGGTTCGTTCGAGTTCAGACCTCGGAGATGCCTTACATCTCTCATACTGCAAGATCAATACCCGGTCGGGATCGAAATACCTGAATACCCTATCGATCTGCGCCCCATACGCTCCCCTAAGAAAGAGATTCTCCCGCTCTCGTTTCGGAAGCCCTTCAATGTATAGATCCTCGTATAAGGGGATCGCAGACATGTATCGATCAACAGGATCGCGAAGACTGATGATGATCTGCGCATCGGGGGCTGCGGCCGCCAGGTCTCGCATGATCCAGTCGAAGAACATGTAACTCGGCGTCCATTCGCCCACGAGCGTTCTCGGTTTGCGCGCGAAGTATCTCCAGTAGTGCGAGGCATCGATCTCCTCTTCCCGGCGACGTACGAAGTACTGGAGCTCCTTGGGGTATCTCCTGGTGACCTGAGGATGCTGCTCGATCAGGAAATACCACCAGGTGGTCCCCGCCCTCTGGGCCCCCACCCCGACGAAATCGGGCGGCCCCGTCTCCCAGCCTGGAGGACATCTTGGAGGTCGGCCGCGAGCTCTCTCTTGGCGCTTTCGCTCCAGCACTCTTCTCCAGCGGGAATCCGCCAGGCGTTTGTAAGGGTGCAGGCCCTTGTACAACGCAGGCTTCATCTTCTGTCAGAACCTTCTGCTGGTAGACAATCTGGCACGCAGTACCGGGAGGGTCGTTAGCAATAGGTCGCGGAACCGGACGGATCTCGCGTAGGCAAGACCCACAGGATCCTTACCGGCGGAACGGTATCCAAGTCGTTGGAGTGAGCCGCGGCAGACGGCATCAATCGCTCTTTGCTCGCGCGCGGACAGCCCGGCCTTCCAGTCGCGCAACCCCGGAGTAGGGGGCTTGGTGAGATGGTGATTCTGCGGGCGAGACACGCGCTGAGTCATACGCGACGGGTAGTCGAGCATCGCGGGCGAATATCGTTCCTCGAGGAAATCGCAGATCGCTTGAAGCTGCTCCTCCGGATCCTCGATCAAGTCCTCGAGCCTGAGTTCGAAGTATCGTTCCATGGATAGAAGCCTGCCGCAAGCCCGTCCCTTTTCCACTTTCGACCGCCACCAGAACGCCGCCGAGACCGGGCTAGGTGGCCCCCACGACATCTCGGCCATGGATGCCGCCGCCTCACGTCCATCACGGATGATGTGAATGAATCTAGCGGTAGGAAACAATCGATCGAGAGTAGGCAAGTGACTCACGTAACCCGGAGTCTTATCCCCCCAACGGGATTTTCCGTGGGCCTCGGCGTAGGAACTGAACACCACATCGATGAGTTCGGAGTAGGTAGTGGGAGCGGAGCGCAACACACGGTCACGAACATCGGAGACGTCCAGCCCCCAGAGTTGGAAGCGTTCATGTCCAAGGATGTCGTCCAACGTCTTATGCAGTGAGGTTGATCCACGCACCTTGCGCAGAAGACGAGGCGCAAGTCCGACGATGAAGTGTGATTCTGGGGGCACGGCGAGCCGGGGATGTCCATCCAGCATGACTCGAAGCAGAGAAGTCCCAGATCTTGGTGATCCGACGACGAAGAAGGGAGGCTTGTCCATCTTAGGCGGCCAGGTGTCTGAAGTTCTGCCACAACCGAAGATCGAATCCGTCCAGCATGTTTGCCAGGCGCCGAACGTCCGGTTCGTACGCCTCAAGCAACCGCGAGTGGAGACCGGGCTGGAGCTCGGGTTTCCTCTGAACCGAGGGATTGCGCACTCGATCCAGCCGGTTGGGCAGGAAGCTCTTATCCAGCCCAAGGAAGTCATACGTGCGGCTCAATTCGCCTGCAGGATCCTGTCTGCATCTCTCGTACTGGAGGATGAGAGCCCTGTCGGGCGGGATGGTCGCAAAGAAAAGCTCCAGATGCTCGGCGTAGAACCCTCTTACGAACGCGCGCTTTTGGATCCTTTCGGAGATGCGGCCCGACCACAGGTCCTTTTGGAGGGCGATGCCCGATCGATAGCGTTCCACCGGGTCCCTGAGCATCACGAGGAACTTCGAGCCGGGCGCGGCAGCGGCCAGCAACTTGGGCACGGAGTCACGATGGATGTAGTCGGGGGTCCATTCCCCCACCAGCCGTCCCGCGGGTCGCGGGAAGTATGCCCAGTAGGCCTTCCTCAAAGTCATCCCATCGGGGTGCGTGGCGCGCCGGTTGAAGAAATGCAGTTCCTTCGGATAACGACGAACCACATCGGGATGTTCTTGGATGAGCTCGTACCACCACGTAGTGCCTGCTCGCTGAACTCCCACCCCGACGAAACTGGGAGGTCCGAGGTCCCAACCGCGGGGCCTCCGGGGCGGCTTGCTGCGTCTCCTCTCCTGTCTACTGCGCTCTAACGTGCGGAGCATCTTGGAGCGCTGAAGCAGTCGATAGGCACTCATGCGTTCTGGACGGGGGGGCCCGGTTCCGTTGACGTTCTCACGAGCATCATCGTCTAGAGAGACCTCCGCCGCTTCCTTATCCGTGGGCCTCCCGCGAAGAGTGCTGCGGGGGAGAGGTCCTGTTGATCGGGCCGTCCGCCGGTCAGATCGTGATAGGCCGATACCGCTTCAGATGACTCTCCTTGGAACAACATCTCGCCATCTGCCAGCAGTCCTGCCCGGTCACATCTTTCCCTGATCAGATCCAGGTTGTGTGACACGACAACCACACCGCAACCCCGCTCTCGTAGATAATCAATCCGGGCCAGGCATGCCTTCTGAAACTCCTCGTCCCCCACCGCCAGAACCTCGTCCACCAGCAATACCGACGGGTCCGTGTGAACCAAGATGGAGAATCCCAGACGGAGCATCATGCCCGACGAGTACGTGCGCAACGGGGCGTTCATTACATCCTCTGTCAGCTGCGCGAACTCAACCATCCGCTCGTACCGATCCCGCAACTCTCCGCGGCCAAGCCCGTTGAGGGCCCCGGCTACCGTGACGTTCTCCCGGCCCGTCAGTTCTCGGTGGAAGCCGGCAGTCAGGTCGACGAGCATCGACGATCTGCCCGAAGTCGTGACCTTCCCTCTGACCGGCCTCAGCACCCCGGCGATACATTGCAGCATCGTCGATTTGCCGGAACCGTTTCTCCCGATGATCCCGAACATCTCGCCTGCCGCAACCGAGAAGGTGACATCGCGAAGAGCCCAGCGGATCTCCTTGCGACGTCGCCCTCCGCGAGAGGTCTTCGGCCGGTAACCGTGCCAAGCGGCCTCAACTTCCACCGACGGATTCAAGAACCGGAGTCTCTCAGACATCTTGGGGCAGGAACCGAGAGAACCGGCGGAAGGTGAACAGAGAGGCGACGAATAGTCCCATGGTTATCGCGAGCATCCCGAGGAAGTACGGCGGGCTTTGGATGTCGCCGTGATACAAGACGGCTCGCATCTGAGTGACGATGAGGTTCATGGGATCGACCGCCTGCAGAAGAT
>JBOGXG010000105.1:0-5716 GCA_050694195.1 Actinomycetota bacterium
GATCCTCATGTCCAGCCACCGCCTCGACGAAGTGGCGGCGATCTGCGATCGCGTCGTGGTGCTGGGCGCCGGCAGCGTCTTCTACGAGGGACCTGTGCCCGATGAGACCTCCGGCGGCTCGGCATTGCGTTCGATGCTGACCGGGGCGGTGGCCGGATGAGGGCCTCACCCATCGCGCGCTTCGAGCGGTCGGTCTCGGCTGGTGCCGCGCCTCGCCGACTGAGACAGGCGTGGGCAGTCGTCCGCCGCGATGCGCTCATCGCGATGACCTATCGGTTCGCCCTCTCCATGAGGATCGCGTCGATGGCCTTCTTCGCGGTGACGATCTTCTATATCTCGAAGCTCGTGAACTCGGCCCCAGAACTCGCCGAGTACAGGGGCGGCTACTTCGAATTCGCGATCGTGGGGATCGCCGTGATGTCCGTTGGAGGCCTCGGGGTCCGGAACTTCGCCGCGTCGATCTCGGGTGAGCAAACGGCCGGAACCCTCGAACTGTTGCTGGCGGCCCCGCTGCGTGTCGGCACGCTCCTTACCGGGACGTTCGTCGTCCCACTTTTCATCACCACGGTGCAGCTCGTGGGGCTGCTGTTCGTGGGGATCGGTGTGTTCGGGGTTGGGATACCCGCGGAGAGATTCCTGGTGGTTCTCCCGATCCTGCTCCTGACGATAGTGATCTTCTGTGCGATCGGGATCGTCTCCGCCGCGTTCATCGTCGTCACCAAGAGACGCGATCCGTCCGCCGCGATCTTCATCCAGGTCTCGGGGGTTCTTTCCGGGGCGATCTTCCCGCCGGCCCTGTTACCTGGGTGGCTGGTAGACGCCGTTCAGGCGCTTCCTCTTTATCACTCGCTGGAGGCGACGCGCCTCGTGCTTCTCTCGGGTGCGGGATTGGGCGACGTCGCCACAGAACTCATGGTGCTGCTCTTGTTCGCCGTCGCGCTGCTGCCGATCTCGTTGTTGATCCTGGTTCGCGCTTTGCGACTCGCTCGGGTGACCGGGATGCTGGGGACCTACTGATGGGGCGCCCCCATCCGGCACTTATCCCGCTGGCGGGCGGAAGGGGCCTGGGAGAGTTCGACGACCCCGGTGCTCTGGTCGACTCGGCTTTCGAACACAAGATGGGCGGTCTGTTGTGGACGGCCGAGCGCGACGGTTCCCTCCTCCCACACGATCAGAGGATGCGGTTGGCGGTCGCCGATGGTGCCTGTCGCTACCGACACGGCGAGATCTGGCGTTGCCTCGAGCTAGTCGAGGGGAAGCTCCAAGTGCTCGGCGCCGAGACGGCGGTCCTCAAAGGCATCGCCGCGGAAGCGCGTTGGTACCGGCGGATGGGGGAGCGACCTTGCTCCGACCTCGATCTATGGCTCGCGCCCCACTGCGTGACCGCCATCGAGGACGTCGTCGCGGCACTGGATCCACACCATCCTCTTCTTGGGGATCTCGGCCCCCTCGTCGCAAAAGGCATCCTCCAATCGGTAGATGTGCGGAGTCCGGTTCCGGGGATCGGGATCGATATGCATATCGATCCGTTCAAGCTGGGCGTACGGACACGAGGGATGGAGTCCATGTGGGCCCGCACGGAGGTTGTCGCGTGCGCCGAAGGTCGGCGGGCGCGGATCCTCGATGCAGAGTCATCGCTGATCCTCTTCCTCCTTCATCTGAACAAGGACCGCTTCCGCTACCTGCTGGGTTTCGTGGACGTCGTCCGGACGATAGAAGGAAGCCCCATCGATCGGGACAAGCTGAGTGAGATCGCCGACGAGAACGGGCTCTCGGTTCCCGTCTTCAGGAGCCTCGAGGTCGTGTCGTCAACGCTGATGTTCGGGTCGCTCGGACCGGGCACGAAGAGGGGTTGGCGCCGGCTCGTTTGGGATAGGGCGTGGCGGCCGGGAGTGAGGTTGCAAGGACATGACGGTAGGACCCGGTTCCGGTACCGGCAGCAACTCGTCGGCATCACGGCTCGGGGCCGTGCGTTCGAGGCCGTTCGCGATACGGCTCGGAAGATGATCCCCAGCAAGCCTCTGTTCGCCTATTACCAGCCGGGCCCCCCTGCGAGCTACGCGACGTTGCTGCGGCGCCGCGTCAGAGGTTGGTGGCTAAGACGTCGAGAGCGCGCGCGGAAGACTCCAGTCTCTGCGCCAGATCGGCGGAGTGCCGCAGCGTCCATCCCGGGAGACGGCTGATCGTGCCGGCTAGGGGATAGAAGCGTTGAAGGAGATCGGGGTTGGCGGCAGACGGGAACGAGCCGATGACGAACCGCATGAGCCGGGGACCCGAGAACGGCTCCAGCTCGCTGTCCGCCTCCTTTCCGTGTGCGACGCGCAACGCGGCACCCAGCGTATGCCAGCCGGGCGTCAGCACCTCGGGAGGCAATTCGTAACGTCCCCTCGGATCGCCCGGGATCCGGCCGGCTATCGGCACCTTGATGCCGAGCTCCGATGGGATCGCGACGGTCTTGGGGATGCCGACGATGCGCGGTCCGTCCGGTCCGCTGCTGAGGATGACGAGATCGTCGCCGAGCACCTTCCATCCGACGCTCGCGGCAGCCGCGACCAGGGTCGACTTCCCCTGGCCGGTCGCGCCCAGAAGCACCACGGCTCGTGCGTTACGCGCGATCGCGCCCCCGTGAAGGACGAAGCGGTCGTGGTGCCCGAGCACGTGGGTCAGCGCGGGCTGGCTGATACGGCGGAAGGCCGACCGCAAGGCGTCGCTCTTACCTCCGACGGCGAAGCCGGACGTGGTTGCCCGGGCGGTGACGTCATCTCTGTGGCGCAGCAACAGTTCCTCTCCCTGTCTCCACACGGAGAGGTCGGGATATTCCTCGTCGGGTTCGCGCTCCGGGACGCCGCGTTGCTCGTCGTCGAATCTAATGGTGAGGTCGGGCGCCCCGTTACCCCTCGGCAGAGCGCCGAGAACCGACGCGATCGCTTCGGCTCTCTGGAGATCGGTAGCCGTGAGCTCGATCAGTAGGTCGGCGAGCCGCACCCTATCGCCGTCGACGATGGCCCGGGTCCTGCGGGGATCTGTCTCGTCCGCCCCTCTATGGATCCGAGTCACAGGGTCGTCCATGCAGCCGTCGATCGTGAGCGGAGACCAGGTACGTATCGTCGCGGCCGGACGGCCTCGTCGGGGAGAGGTCTGGGCCGCGGTGCAGAACGACGGGGACGTCGTCGTGCACCGTTTCCTACGGCGCCGGGGCGATCTCTACGTGTTCCGTGGCGATGCCAGACGTCGGTTCGATCCGGCTCTGGAGCCGGGCCGGCTCGTGGGGCGCGTGGATCTGGTCGAAGGGGCCAAGGGCACCAGGGTCCTCGGAACCGCCGCCCGGAACTACTGGTGGCTACGAGCGGGAGCCGCCGCCGGCAAGCGGTCGCTGAAGGCTGCCGCCCTCGGGGTCGCACGCCGCCGTAGGTCGGACGCGGCCGGGCGTTGAGGGATCGTCCCCCAGATGCATCATGTCCCCCGGCGGCACCCGGCGACAGAATCGGACATGTGGGGTCGCAAAGCGTGACCCACGGAAAGGAAGCCATGGACTACCAGGCTCCGAAGGTCATCGAGCGGATCAGCATCGACGGGCTGCTGGGATGCGAGGAGCTTCCGTTCCTCTGCCCACCTGACGGGGGCACCGGAAGCGACATCCGCGGCGTTTGAGTCCCCTAAGCACGCTCTAACCCAGCCATTCGGAGTCGTCTCGTTTCGGCTCCCTCGAACCGCGCGGCATCGTCGGCGGTCCGTTCAGCCTGATCCACCAGCGACGGATCGTCCGCTCGCCGGGGTAGCGATGAGGTTCGTTGAGCCCCGACCACACCCACCGCTCGCGTGCCATGGCCTCTGCCTCCCGTTCCTTCATGCGCATCGGGTTCGTGGGATCGACGATGATCATGTAACCCACCCCCAGCGCGGCGGTGACCTCGAGCGCCCGCCCCCACAAGCCCCACGACAGCCGTCGGCCGCGGAAGGCAGGATCTATCGTGAGTCCCGTCCAGTAGGCATAGCAGTGCGAGAGGCGGTCGAGGTAGATGGCCCCCGCCAGTCGTCCGTCCTCCGCGGCCACGATTACCCGACCCTCGTCCACCAATGGGGCGAGCAGTCCGCGCAGCCACCGGAGGGTCGACACGAACGAGATCTGCTCGAATCCGGCATAGAGGGCAACGAGGTCGTCAAGATCCTCCGGTCCGGCGGCGCGGGTCGTCGGGCCCGGCTCGAACCGGGGGTTCGCGACGGGGGCCGGCTGATGCAGGAAGGGCACCTCCCAGGCGGAGACCTTCCGGCTCAGGTGGGGGAGCAACAGGTTCACGTGTGATGCCGGGCCCGTGACGCTCCGCGCGCTGCTGCGATCGATGATTCCGACCAGCGCGCGGGCCACGTTTTCATCCGCTTCCAGCAAGAACGGCGCCGAGTACCACCGCAACGGACAAGAGCGCGCGATCACCAGCACAGCAACGATGGTCTCGTCCCGTTCCACGACCCACGTACGCGTTTCGCGCGTCGATCCCCTCTCCAAGAGGTTGCTGACGAGGAACGTGCTGTAGGGCTCCTCCGGCTCGAGCAGAGCGATCAGCTCGGCCGGATCCCGGTGACGGCGGACCCGATGTCTGGATTCCACGGTGGCAAGATATCGGGTTCAATCACCGACCGACCCGATAGATGGGAGCCGGCATCTCAAACAGCGACGACCTCGGAATCACGCCCCCTCCTAGCGAAGGGCCCGTCGCGTCTCCGCCTCGCACCGCGTGGACGGCTCTCGACGTGGTTCTGGTATTCGTCGGCGGTCTGGTGCTCGCCGTCATCGTCGGGACCGTTCTGTTTCCGCTCCTCGAATGGCTGGATCTCACCGATACCACCATCGAGACGATCTTCACGTTCGGCACCTACGCCGCCCTGGCGGCGACCGGCGTCGCGATCGTCCTGCGGCGTCGGAACGTGCGGACCGACGAGGTGGGGCTGAAAACGGTCCCCGCGGGGACCCTGTGGCTGATGATCCCCATCGGGTTCGGCGTCATGATCGTGAACGGATTCATCATCCTCGTCATCAGGGAGATCTTCGGGGACGTGGCGACGGTCGAGGACCAGCTGAGCGTCCGGAACGAAACGCTGGACGGGGTGGAGATCACGTTGCTGTTCATAACGACGGCGCTGGCGGCTCCGATCGTCGAGGAGTTCCTCTTCCGCGGCATCCTCTACCGATACCTACGCGGGGTCTGGGGCATCTTGCCCGCCACCTTGGGATCCGCCGCCCTGTTCTCCGTCCTTCACCTGATCCCGTCATTGTTCGCACCCCTGTTCTTCCTCGGGGTAGTTCTGGCGTTCGTCGTCGAGCGCTACGACAGCATCTATCCCGGGATCGTGCTTCACGGGGTGATCAACGTGACCGCGGTGACGCTACTGATCGCAGGACCCTCGTGATGGCGCGGCGCCTCTTGATCTTCCTCGCCGTCGTCGGGCTCTTGTTCGTGGCCGCCGACTTCGTCATGCGGCAGGTGGCCGAGGATCGCCTCGCGGGACGCGTCGGGGCCGCGCTGGAACTCGAGGAGGATCCGAGGCTGGAGCTCGGCGGGTGGCCTTTCGTGTTGCACGCGCTCGACGGCAACTTCCCCGAGGTCGAGGTGACCGCCGACAAGCTCTCCACCCGAGGCGTCGTCCTCGAGGATGTGCGCGTGTCCCTTAGGAACGTGCGCTTCGAATTGGGAGATGTCGTCTCCGGGACGGGCCGAAC
>JBOGXG010000106.1:0-11736 GCA_050694195.1 Actinomycetota bacterium
ACCTTCGCGGGGCGGCCCTTGTCGCGACGGCGGGTCTCGGTCATGAGGAAGCCGGATTCGACCATCAGGTCGAGGTGGGCGCGCGCGACGTTGGGATGGATGTCGAAGCTCTCGGCGATCTCCTTGACGGTCTTCGGCCCGCTGTGGAGCAGGGTCGAAAGGATCGCGGCCCTCGTGGGAAGGGACAGGACCTTGGCGGTCCGGGTTGCCGAATCGTCTCCGAGGGGGCTCATGCCCCCTTGATAGCAGACTTAATCAGTTTCAGCAAGTGCTAATAGTGCTAAGTCAGGAGGTCTTGCCGGACTCCTCCAGGGCTTCGAGGAGGGTGTTCCAGCCCAGGAGGGCGCACTTGATGCGTACGGGGTACTTCACCACGCCCTTCAAGGACACGAGGTCCTCGAGTTCCTTCGGGTCGCCCTCCTCCTCGCCGGCCATCATGCGCTTGATCGATTCGGCGAGGGCCTGCGCATCCTTCGTTGTGATGCCTTTGACCTTCTCGGTCATCATCGAAGCCGACGCCTGCGAGATCGAACAGCCCTTGCCCTCGAATGCGATGCCTTCGACCGAATCGCCGTTGAACTTCAGGAAGAGCTCGATCTCGTCTCCACACAATGGGTTGTTTCGCTCGAGCGCGACGTCGTGAGGATCCAACCGGCCCTTGTTACGGGGCTCGCGGTAATGGTCGAGGATCACCTCTTTGTAAAGCTCCTCGAGGCTCAGATGAACCACCCTTTCGACTTCTCGAGCGCTGCGATCAGTGCGTCCACTTCGTCGTGCGTGTTGTAAAGGTAGAACGACGCGCGCGCCGTAGCCGGGACGCCGAGGCTACGCATCAACGGTTGCGCGCAGTGGTGACCCGCCCGGATCGCGATGCCCTCCTGATCGACGATGGTCGCCATGTCGTGAGGATGGACATCCGGAAGCGTGAACGAGACGACGCCGGCGCGTTCGACAGGGTCGCGGGGGCCATAGATCTGGGCCCCCGTCTCCCTGATCCGCTCCAGCGCGTAGCGGGTCAGTTCGACCTCGTGCTCGTGGATCGCATCCATGCCGACGCTCTCGAGGTACTCGACGGCCGCGCCCAAGCCGACCGCCTGCGCGACGTTGGGCGTACCAGCCTCGAACTTGAAGGGGATCTCGTTCCAGGTCGCCCGATCGATCCATACCTCGCGGATCATCTCGCCGCCCCCGTGGAACGGAGGCATGTCCTCGAGCAGATCCTCCCGTCCATAGAGAACGCCGGCTCCCGTCGGGCCACACATCTTGTGCGAGGAATAGGCGAGGAAATCGGCGTCGAGATCGTTCACGTCGAACTTCAGATGCGGAGCGGCCTGGGCCGCGTCGACCAGGACCCGCGCGCCCACCGAGTGAGCGGCATCGGCCACCCGACGCACCGGATGGACGGTCCCGAGAACGTTCGACTTCAGCTGCACGCAGACGAGTTTCGTGCGGTCGGTGATGTACTCGTCGAGCAGATCCATGCGCCAGCGGTGCTCGTCGGGCTCGATGGGAAGGGCGCGTAACGTGGCTCCGGTCTCCTGGGCCAACAGCTGCCACGGGATGAGGTTCGAGTGATGTTCGGTTTCGGTGACGAGGATCTCATCACCCTCGTGCACGTTCATCCGGCCCCACGTGTAGCGAACGAGGTTTATCGACTCGGTCGTCCCCTTCGTGAAGACGATCGAGCGCGAGCTGCGGGCGCCGATGTGACGAGCGCAGGCTTCGCGAGCCCCCTCGTACGCCGCGGTCGCTTTCTCACCTAGGTCGTAGATGCCGCGATGAACGTTCGCGTTCTCGTGCTCGTAGAAGTGATCGAGTCGCTCGATGACCCGGCGCGGCTTGTGCGACGTAGCCGCCGAATCGAGATACACGAGCGGCTTCCCGTGCGACTCGGTCTCGAGGATCGGGAAATCCTTGCGGATGACGTTTACATCGAGCGACATAGCGAGCCTCGGTCCGTCATACGTTCTCTCCCTCTAGCTCCTCGACCGCAGCGATGTCCTCTTCCGCCAGGCCGATCCCTTTAGCCAGTCCAGCGTAACCCTCGGCCTCCAGTTGTTCGGCTAGTTCGAAGCCGCCGGACGTGACCACCCGGCCCCCCATCAGGACGTGCACCGTCGTGGGCCGGATGTAGTTGAGGAGGCGCTGGTAGTGCGTTATCAGGAGGATCCCGACCTCGGGCCCGGCCAGCTTGTTCACGCCCGCGGAAACGTGTTGCAGGGCGTCGATGTCGAGACCGGAATCGGTTTCGTCGAGGATCGCGAGCTGCGGTTCGAGCACCGCCATCTGCAGGATCTCGTTGCGCTTCTTCTCTCCACCGGAGAAACCCTGGTTCACGTAGCGATCGATCAACTCGTTGGGGATCTCGAGGAGGTCGACCTTCTCCTGTAGATAGAGGCGGAACTGCATGGCCGACTTCTGGTCATCCGGGTGGATCGCGTTGTAGGCGGTCCGGAGGAAGTTGACCACCGATACCCCGGGCACCTCGGTCGGGTACTGGAACGCAAGGAACACGCCTTTGTGGGCGCGCTCGTCGGGCGCGAGATCGAGGATGTTCTCTCCGTTATAGAGGACTTTCCCCTGCGTGACCTCGTAGCCCGGCCGGCCGGTGAGGACGTAGGCGAGGGTCGACTTGCCCGATCCGTTCGGCCCCATGATGGCGTGGATCTCGCCCTTGTCGAGGTTCAGGTTCACACCTCGGAGGATCTCCTTGCCCTCGACCTCGACGTGGAGATCCTCGATCTGCAGAAGGTTATCGGCCATCTCGTTCACTCCTTGGGTGCTAGCTCGCGACCGACGAGAACGAGGTCCCCTTCGATCTTCACTTCGTATGTGGGCTCCGGTTTCGTGGCCGGGAGGATGCGGACGCTTCCGTCGGCGACGTTGAACCTCGAGCCGTGCAGCGGGCATTCGACCTCGAGCTCCTCCGCTTCGAAATCCCCCTCGGTCAGATAGGCCTGCTCGTGGGTGCAGATGTCGCCGATCGCGTACACGTCGGCGCCGACCCGGTAGAGACCGACCAGGTCTCCTCGAACGGTCACCTGTTTCATCCCGCCGTCGGGGATCTCATCGAGCTTCGCGACAGCGGTGAAGAGATCGGCCATCACACCGCCACCTCCAACCGCTGACCGGCCTCGACCTTTCGAGAGATCGCGTCGGAGAGTTCGTCGCGCACGCTCGGGACCCGGATGCGATCCAGCACCTCGCCGAAGAACCCGAAGACGATGAGCTTCTGGGCGGTGACTCGATCGATACCGCGGCTCATCAGATAGAAGAGGTGCTCCTCCTCCACGGGCGACACTGTCGCGCCGTGCGTGCAGCGCACCTCATTCGCCTCGATCTCGAGTTGTGGGATCGAGCGCGCCAGCGCGTCCTCGGAGAGGACGAGGTTCCGGTTCGCCTGATAGGCATCGGTACCCTGCGCGCCCTTCAGGACCTTGATGAGTCCCGAGTACTCGGACTTCGACCTCTCCTTCAGGGCGCCCTTGTAGAGAAGATCCGAGGTCGCGTGGGGGCCCTCGTGCCACTGCAGGGTCCTCTGCGCGAAGTGCTGATCCGAGTCCGCGAAATAGAGCCCGAGCATCTCGGAGAAGGAGCCCTCGCCTTTCAGGACCGACTCGACCTGAGTGCGTGCGAACGCCGCTCCGAGGTTCACCGCCAGACTGCGCACGGTCGAATCGCGGTGGCCCGTGAAGCGTTGCGTCTGGAAGTGCGAAACGTCCCTCCCCCATTGCTGGAGAGAGATGTAGTTCACGGTTGCCCCTCGCTTGGCTTCGATCTCGACAACGCTGGCGCAGATCGACGGCTCGTCCGCATCGTCCGACTTGAACGTATCCACGAGCGTGGCGCTCGCGTTCTCACCGACGACGATCGTCGTGTGCGGGAAGACCGAACCACCCGGAGCAACGGTATGCAGCACCTCGAGGGGGAGCTCGATCTCGACGTTCTTCGGCACGTACAGGAGCGACCCCTCGGAGAAGAAAGCGCCGTGGAGCGCGGTGAACTTGTGCTCGTCGAGCGGCACGTCGGTGAAGAAATGATCCCTCAGGAGGTCGGGGTGCTCCCTCACCGCCGTCCGGAGGCTCGTGAACACGACCCCCTTAGCGGCCAGATCGTCGGGCGCATCCGCGGCCTGGAGCCCCACCCGGGGCACGTCGAAGAGCGAGAAGTCGAAGTCGCGGACGTCGACGTACCGCCACTCCTCCCCCTTCGGGTCGGGCAGCTCGAGCTTGTCGTAGACGTCGAACGCCTGGCCCCGCCGCTCGGTGAGCCAGCCGGGCTCGCCCAGCGCGGTCGACAGGCGCTCGACGGCGTCCCTAGTGAGTTTGTCGGTCATGGTCGGTCGATCGTCCTCATTCCTCATACTGTCCCTTCAGGTCGCCGGGGCCGCTCGGCCCCGGGGGCCTGAGGGACTTGTGAACGCTTTCACGATGCTAACAGTTAGGCTCGCCTAACCCAAGTGGGAGGGACCACTGGAAACCGCCTCTACTCAGGGACAACAGGGCCGGTTACCTGGTGATTCCCGCCTCTGGGGGCTCGGCGCGGTGGGGGCCGCGGCGTGTCTCTGGGCGATCGCCGCGAACGTGGCCAAATCCCTGTTCGAGGACGGGGTCGAGCCTCTCGAGCTCACCCAGGCCAGGGCCTATCTCTCGCTCCTCGCCTTCGCCGCCTTGCGCCCCTGGCGACGCCCGAGGGCAGGGGTCGTATCTCCGTGGGTGAGCGTGGCCCTCGGCCTCGCGATAACCCTCGTCAACGCCGCCTACTACATCGCCATCGAGCGTCTCGAGGTCGCCGTCGCGATCGTTATCCAGTACACGGCCCCCGCCCTCGTGGTCGCCTGGCTCGCGATCCGCAGGCGCCGGTGGCCGGCGGGCAACGTCCTCGCCGCGCTACTGGCGGCGGTCCTGGGGATCGTGCTCGTGATGGAGATCGGCGCGGCCGGGTTCGGCGGTGGGGACCCGGTCGGGTTCGCGGCCGCGGGAGCCAGCGCGCTCCTCTTCGCCGCCTACACCCTGCTCAGCGAACGTTCGGAGTCCGCCTACGGCCCCGAAGGCGCGATGTTCCGGGCTTTCCTCGTCGCCTCGATGTTCTGGATCCTCTACCAATCGTTCCAGGGCTGGCCCCGCGCGCTCGTCGATCCCGACAACATCGGGCGCGTCGCCTTCGTCGGGCTCGCGGGGACGTTCGCCCCCTTCTTCCTATACGTCTGGGGGCTCCGTCACGTTCTCTCCGAACGCGCCGTGATCGCCGCGAGCCTCGAGCCCGTGGCCGCCGCGCTCATCGCCTGGGTCTGGTTCGGCGAACGGCTGTCGCCGGTGCAGATCGCGGGCGGAGTCCTTGTGCTCACCGCGGTGGTTCTCATCCGCGACCGTCGCCCCGAACCGTGACCCCAGTTTCTTAGTCGAAATCCGGGCGGTATCTGTGCCAATTTCGACTAGGAAACGAGGGTCCTAGTTGCACCTCAGGAGGTTGTCGTTCCCCGGCCCCCCCGTGCAGACGTCGATCCCGGCGCCACCGTCCAGGAAGTCGTGGCCCCTGCCTCCCCTGAGCCTGTCGTCGTCCTGGTCTCCGTAGATCTCGTCGGCGTTCGGACCACCGCGGATCTGGTCGATCCCCTGACCACCGCGGACGAAGTCCTTACCGGACGACCCGAGGAGCAGGTCGTCTCCGCCGTTGCCGTTGATGATGTCGGCTCCGCCGAATCCGCAGATCACGTCGTTACCGCCGGTGCCGGTCAGCAGATCCGCGCTGACGGTTCCGAACACCGTGCACCGTTTCGGGCCCCAGTTGTTGATGGATGTATCGGTGCACACGCCTCCCGTATCGCATGGAGTTGCGGTCGCGGTAACGACCTGCACCCCAACCGTTGCCGACGTGACGGTCGCGGTCGCGATACCCGACGCGTTCGTCACCGTCTCCGGGTTCGATATCGTGCCCTGCCCCGCAGAGGTCCATACGATCGTGGCGCCGGGCACCGGGTCGCCTTTCCGGTCGAGGGCCAGCACGGATACGAGATGACTGTCACCGCGCCGGTCGGTGACCTCCTCGGGACCGGCCACGAGGGTCGCGACCGGTGGCTGCGTCCAGGTGTGGGTCACCGAGTCCTGGCACACGCCGGCCGGCGCGCCCGCTGGGTCCCCCGCGGATCTGTCGCAGCCGTCCACCTCGGAGGGCTCGTTCCCCGTCACGTCGGAGGTCAGCGTCCCGGTGATCGTCTGCGTACCCACTGTGGTGGATGTGACGACCGCCGTCGCGGTGCCGTTCGCCTCAGTGAGCTGTTGGGTGGAGACGAAGGTGCCGGGGCCGGATGAGGTGAAGGTCACGCCGACACCGGGGAGGAGCGCTCCGAATCGATCCATGACCGTGCAGGCAACCGTGTGCTGCAGCCCCGCATCGTGCGCCCCGGTCTCGGGCTCGCAGTCGATCGTGCGCCCCTCCGGAACCACCCACGTCTTCACCGACGTGTCCTGTGCCTCGGCGGGATCGGGATCGTCCCCTCCCGTTGTGTCCCAGAAGGCGGAGACGGTGACATCGCCGGTGCCGTTGGAGCCGTTCCCGGGCGTCACCTGGATGCCGAGGGTCAATTGCCCGTTCGAGTCGGTGTCCTGGATCGTTTCGCCTCCGAGCGTTCCGAGGTTGTCCGGGTTCTCGGAGAGGTCGCCCTCGCCGGTGTTCATGCCGGTTGCGTTCGGTCCGGTAGTCGGCGTGCAGAAAGCCACGGTGGGCTCGTCGTTGGCGGTGTTGTTGAGGGCTCGAGCATGCCTCTGTTCGACATCGATGATCCTGTCGCGCAGCGGCTGTCCGCTCTGATCGACGAGACGCACGGTGAACGGGTTGCACGTTCCAACCGACGCGCCGTCGGTGGCCGGAGTGAGGGTAAGCCTCGGCCCGGTGGTCACCCATGTCCGCGTCACGTCGTCGAACGGTTCGCCTTGATCGTGATCGTTGTCGTTGTTGAGGTCCGCGAAGACCCTGATCTGGTCCGTCCCCGCGGTGTCGGTGGTGTTGGTGTAGTTACAGCGGTGCGTCTCATCGGCAACGTTGTTGTCGAAGGTCTCGTCCTGGACGCAGGTTCCGTCGGCGACGTTGGTCGCGTTGGTGCCTGCGTTCGGTCCGGCCGAGATCGCGAACTTGATATTCGTCGCGTCGACCGCCCGCACGTTGTTGGCCCCGCGAGCGACCACCGTTATCCGATGCGAGTCCGCGTTGGTCGTCAGCGTCGAGGTTTGGGTCTCGGGAGACGCATCGACCTGCGTGACGGGGATGTCGAGCGTCCAACGCAGCTCGACCCGATCGGCGAGATCGTTCGCCTCAGCCTCATCGATGTTCTCGGATCCACACGCGCTTCCGTCACCCGTATAGAAGCAGATCGTCGTCGTACCGGTTTCACCGTCGGTGGGGGCGACGGTTATCTGACAGGAACCGGTCGTCCCGGTCTGGCACGTGTAGTCCGGGGTTCCGTAGGTGGCGCCATTGTCGGTGCCGTCCGGAGGATCGTTGACGTTCGTCTCGTTCTCGCCCTTGACCTGGGTGTTGACGGCGGTGACGATCCCGCCCTGTGCGTTGCGCACTGTGCAGGTGTAGACCTCGCTGCTGCCGGTGCCGCTGGGGATGTTCGTTTCCCGCTCCGTATCGGTTCCTCCGGCATCATCGCAATCCAGCGTCGTAACCGGTCCGCCGCTGCCGACCTGCCACACGACCGAGATCACATCTGTCGTGTCGGGCTCGGCCGACGAGCCCGGCGCCGAGGTCTCGTTCTCTCCCTCGTTCAGGTCGACCCCCGCATGAGCAACCCAACCGCGGAGCACGTCGGTCCCGGCCTGCGTTCCCGTGTAGTTGACGCTGCAAGCGCTCTGGCCGGACAGGATCGAGCACAGGAAATCGGGGGCTCCGGGGCTGTTCCCGTCGGCGTTGTTGGGGCCGGATACGACCTCGACATCGATCGTCGTGTCGGCCGTCGCGTTGGTCACGGCTCCCGTGCAAGTACCGCCCGAAGGGGTTCGCAGCGTTGCGGTGACGGAGCGCGCCGTGCCTACCGTCGCCGGCCCCCCCGGCGTGGTGAGTGCGAGGCAAGATCCGCCAGGATGTCCCGCCGTCGCCGTGCCCACGGGCAGGAACGCCAGCACCAGTGATACGGCTATCGGAAATACAGCAACACGCCTCTTATCGCCCGCCAGCATGCTCGGCCCCCTTTGCAGCTCTTCACAGCGGGACCGCTGTCCCACCTCCCATAGATTGGATTGCGGGCTGGGACGCGTCTATGGGGTTCGCTCAGGATTTATGTCCCGGTCGATCACTCCGTCGCGAGCTGGGCCAGCCGTTCGCCGATCCACGGCGCGAACTTGAAACCATGGCCGCTGCAGGGGGAGCCGACGACGAAGCTGCCGTGGCGCTCGAGCACGAAGTGCTCGTCGGGGGTCACCGTGTACAGGCACGTCTCCGCGTGATGAGGGCTCGCCGGCGCGCCGGGGAACCTCTCGGCCACCCACCGAGCGAGGCGCGCCACCGACTCCTCGCCGACCGACCCCGTTCCGTTCGGGTCGACCACAGGCCCGGCGATGTGCTCCCCCACCTTCAGACCTTGCCCCGGGCTGGGCAGTGCGTAGACGGAAGGATCTCCCCAATCGACGAAGGTGGGGAGACGTTCCTCGTCGACGTCGAAGAACGCCACGGTCTCGCGCGTCGACTTCGTCTCGAGCGCGATGCCGAGGGGTTCGAGCAGGCCTCGCGCCCACGAGCCCGCCGTGACGACGACGACTTCCGCGGTCCATCGGCGCGCCTCGTTCCCGTCGGAGGACGCCGTCACCTCCACCCTCGCGCCCGGCCCCTCTTCGAACCCCAGGACGCGGGCCCCCTCCATCACCTCCGCGCCGTGACGAGCGGCCGAGCGGGCGAACGCACTCCACGCGCGGTCCGCCGCGACGATGCCCGCATCCGGCTGGAACAGCACGTCTTGATCCGCCGGTAGACGCATGACGGGCCACCGTCGTGCGACCTCGGCGGCATCGATCATCTCGTACCGCGCGGAGCAAGCGTCGAGGGCGGCGATGTGCTCATCGAGCCGTTTGCCACCGTCCAGTCCTCCCGTCGTCAACAAGATGTCGGCCCAGGTCTCGGCCTCGAGGTCTCGCCATAGTTCGACGGACCCCTGCGCCATCGCGACGTAGCGCGCGTCCGGATAGGAGAGCCGGAAGATGCGAGCGCGGCCGTGGCTCGAACCGCGCACGTGTCCGACGTGCCATCGCTCCAGGAGGGCGACGCGGACTCCTCGGCGGGCGAGCGCTCGGGCCGTTGCCGACCCCATCACTCCCCCACCGACGACGATGACGTCGTGATCCTTCGCGGTCACGCGATGTCTCCGAGGGTCGATATCGAGTACTGCGCCAGCTCTCGTCCGTAGAGGTGTACCTGGCCGTCGTACGTCATGCCAACCTTCTCCATAACGCGGCGCGAGACGAAGTGCTCGGGATCCGACACCGCGATGATGGTCTCGATGCCCAGATCTTCCAGTCCATAGCGAACACAGTCGGCCGCGGCCTCGGTGATGTAGCCCATGCGCCAGCGCGATTTGGCGAGGTGATAGGCGAGTTCGATGTCGGGTCCCTTCCCTTCGGTGTAGAAGAGCCCGCAGTCACCGATGAGCCCTCCCGATGACTTCTCCACGAGTGCCCACAGGCTGAACCCGTGTTGTTCCTGATGTTCGATCATCCGTCGAAGGCGGCGGCGGGAATGCTCGAGGTCGCGCGAGGCACCGGACGGGATCCGCGCCATCACCTCGGGATCGCCGAAGATGGCGTGGAACGCGTCGAGGTCGTCCTCTTCGAACCGACGGATCCACAGCCGCGCGGTCTCGAGAGGTAACTCGTGGCGCCGGAACATGGGCCCTATCTAACCGGAAGCGACACAAGCCGGCCGCAGGTCACCACGCTTTGAGCTCGATGCTCCTCGTCGGGGGGCGCCGGGGGCCGAGATAGAGGGCGACGACGACGGTCACCTTCAACACCGCCATCTTGATCTCGTTGCTCGCGCCGCCCTCTTTCATCCGCTCAGGCTAACCGCATCAACCGCCTTGGAAGACGGCTATGAGGTTGCCTTCGCTGTCCTTGAACCAGGCTCCCATGTCGCCCCCAACCTCGGCGATGCCGTTCACCGTCTTCATGCCGGGGAAGTCGTATTCCTCGAAAACGACCCCGTCCGCCCTCAGATCCTCGACCTCTGCCGTGATGTCTGTGACGCCGAAACCCATCTGGGTATGGTCGCCGCTCGGCATCCCGCTCGAGGGGAAGACAAGGAACCGGGTCCCTTCCCCACATTCGTAGATCAGACCGGCCGGTGACTCCTCGACCGGCTTCAGCCCGAGCTTGTCCGCGTAGAAGCTGCGGGCGCGATCGAGATCCTGTGCCGGCAACGTGGCCTGCACCCTCGCCTCACTCAACATCAACATCACCTCCCAACCCGACTGTCGCGCCGCCGGCGGCCGCGGACAATAGCCCTCGAAGCAAAAGGAAGAGGGAGCGGGTTCCCGCTCCCTCTTCGCCTTCCGAGCAATGGGAGACTCCGGAAGGCGGTGCTCTTAGATTAGACGACCGGCTCTTCAAGCGAGAGGCGTTTCTTACAGACTTCTCTGCTCCGACGGGGTTCTAGCCGACAGCGAAGTTTAGCCGACAGAGCCTTCCATCTGGAGTTCGACGAGTCGCTGAAGCTCGACCGCGTACTCCATGGGCAGTTCCTTCGTGATCGGCTCGATGAACCCGCGCACGATCATCTGCATCGCCTGGGTCTCGTCGAGTCCGCGGCTCATCAGATAGAAAAGCTGCTCGTCGGAGACCTTCGAGACGGTGGCCTCGTGCGAGACGGCCGCCGACTCCTCCTCGATCTCGATGTACGGGTAGGTGTCCGAACGAGAGTGGTCGTCGAGGATCAAGGCGTCACAGATCACGTGGCTCTTGGAGTGATCGGCGCCCTCCTCGATCCGCACGAGCCCCCTGTAGCCGCCGCGGCCCCCGTCCTTCGAGATCGACTTCGAGGTGATGCTCGACTGGGTGTTGGGGGCGGCGTGCACGATCTTCCCACCGGCGTCCTGATGCTGGCCTTCGCCCGCGTAGGCGATCGAGAGGACCTCGCCCTTGGCGTGTTCTCCGAGGAGCCACACCGACGGGTACTTCATCGTCACCTTCGAGCCGAGGTTGCCGTCGACCCACTCCATGATGGCGCCCTCGTAAGCAGCGGTGCGCTTCGTGACGAGGTTGTACACGTTGTTCGACCAGTTCTGGATCGTCGTGTAGCGGCAGCGCCCACCCTTCTTAACGACGATCTCGACGACCGCGGAGTGGAGCGAGTCCGACGTGTAGATGGGGGCCGAACAGCCCTCGACGTAGTGAACGTAGGCACCCTCGTCGACGATGATCAGGGTCCGCTCGAACTGCCCCATGTTCTCTGAGTTGATCCGGAAGTAGGCCTGCAGTGGTTGATCGACATGAACCCCGGGGGGGACGTAGATGAACGATCCGCCGGACCACACCGCCGAGTTGAGGGCAGCGAACTTGTTGTCGTTTGGCGGGATGATTGTCCCGAAGTACTCCTTGACGATCTCCGGATAGTCGCGGAGCGCGGTGTCCATATCGGTGAACAGGACCCCCAGCTTCTCCAGATCTTCCCGGTTGCGGTGGTACACCACTTCGCTTTCATATTGCGCGGTCACTCCGGCCAGGTACTTGCGCTCGGCCTCGGGGATGC
>JBOGXG010000107.1:0-24770 GCA_050694195.1 Actinomycetota bacterium
CCCGTTCTCCGATCTCTGCAACCATCCGAACCGCGCGCTCACGCAGCTCTTGCGGGTACCTCCGTGGTTTGGCCATGACACCATCCTTTCCAAGTGTCTTGGCCTCTACAAGAACCGGGGCGCTTCACCCATCTCGGCTAGGCCGGTTCTCTCACTGGTCCTGGCTCATCAGAGGACGGCTGGCACACTACGCAGGTTCGGCTTGCAGCGAGTTGTCGAGATGGCACTGGAGCGGGATGAGCCACGTCAGGTGGATGTTGCTCTTGCATCCCAACTTCTGCCGCCGTCTGACTGGTTGCTCCAGACATCTCTAACTTCCGATGACCTCCTGGAATATAGATACAACGAGCTTGCGAAGTTTCTCTCGGATGTCGTGGGCCAACCGCTGGAGAGAACCGAGCCTGGATCGGGCAACATCGGACTATGAGTGAGATGGATCCGAGAGGAGTGGCTGCCCCGGTCCTCTCGGAGCTGATTCATGGCCGGAAGGAATCCTTCTGTGGATAAAACTTGAGGGGACTCGAGCTCCAAGGGGGACACCTGCCCTCGGAAAGTTCCCCCCGCCAGATCCGCGTCAGTGTCGTACCCCTCAGCTACTTTGGGGTCTATGACCAAGACCTTCAAACGAACTCCGAGGGCAATCGATCTCTATAGCGGCGTGGGCGGTTGGGCCCTGGGTCTCGTGCTCGCAGGGATCGAGGTCGCTGAGTCATTCGAGTGGTGGGACGAAGCGGCCCGGACACACGGCCGCAACTTCAATTCACCGGTCCGGCAGATGGATATCCGTTCGCTTGACGTGAAGAGCCTCCCGCCAGGGCTGGATTTCGTTGTCGGCAGTCCACCGTGCACCCAGTTCTCATACTCGAACCGGGGCGGGAACGGAGACATCGCGGATGGTTTGAGAGACATCTGCAAGTTCCTCGAAGTGGTTGCCCATGCACAACCGCGTTACTGGGTTATGGAGAACGTCCCACGAGTCGCCCAGATCATTGAGCAAGGGATCGAATGCAGAGGCAAGCTCAGACAGTTCCGTGATCTGTTCTCAGACATTCTGGTCGTTGATATGGCGGAGTTCGGCCTCCCCCAAGGCCGCAAGCGCATGTTGGCGGGGAACTTCCCCGCAGACTTGTTGCTGTCGTATCGGTCGGGGGTTCCTCACCGGACGCTGGGCGATGTCCTGGAGGCTTTGGATGGAGACCCGGTTATTGATCCTATTTATGGCCTGACCTTCCCGCGTGATGGAGTGTCGGGCCTAGCCAATGAAGAGCCTCTGGATTACGAGGAAGCGAGGATGAACCGGGAGGCGAAGCAATACCACCCCGTCTACAACGTGATGCAGTTCCCTGATGAGCTTGATAGACCCTCCCGCACTGTGACGGCCCTATGCACAAGGGTGTCCCGAGAGAGCATCGTTATCGATTCGAATGACGGCTTCCGGAGACTCTCATTACGCGAGCGGGCGTGTTTGCAGGGATTCCCGATTTCCTTCCAGTTCCATGGCAAGACGTATCCCTCAAATATCAAGATGATCGGTAACGCCGTACCTCCCCTGATGACCTACTACTTGGCGCAGGCATTACAGGAGAGAAGAAGTGCCCGTGCGCCCTCCGCAGCAAGACTTAAGCGGTCTGGACACTTGCGAGGCGATACAGCGATAGAAGTAATTCCCGAGGTATCGAAGAAGAAGTACTCGGCCGCGCGCCCATTCCGCGCGGCCATTCCAGGGCTGAGATTTGGGAGTGGTACCCGCGTGGAGCTAAACAACAACAGCTCGTCGGGTCCTCCGCACTGGGATACAGCCTTCTACTTCGGCAGCTCTAAGGACTTCCGTAAGGTTTTGATGGATGAAGAGTTGCTGACACGTCTTACAGCTCTACTGAGAACCGCGAAGGTTCCCCAACGGCCTTTGCGTGAAGTGAGGAACGGTCTCGTTAAATGGCTTGAAGATATTGAGTGGGAATCCCTCCAGGCTGTGTGGTGCCACGTTGGCCGTGGGCCACACCCTTTCGAGGTGGTCGATCGTCTGGGGGAGGCCGCGTTCGAACTCGAGGTGGTTCTCGCGGACACGGATCGAAGTCGGATTGAGGATGCCGTCGTCGCCGTACTCCTTGATGATTTGGAGATCGAGAGAGGCGGGAAGGCGCGGAAGTTGCGAGAGAACGCTTCTTACATCGCGGCAGGGCTCTTGGTGGGGTCCTGGTTCAACGAGTTCGCGAAAGCAGAGCAGCTGACGCTTACTGTTTAGTCGGTAAGCCGGGAGGCCGGTTGAGCCCGTCGGTACATTGCGCCACACTGCGGGCATGACTAAGAGGGTGCGGACCCAATCTGAGCGAGGTCGCGACATCTCGGCGGGCGCCCTTGCTCCGCCGCGGTCCCAACCTCATGCCGATCAACCCTTCCCGATGATTGAGGAATCCCTTGTGACCCCCGGGTGGTACTCGACGGAATACAGCTCGCGCCTAAGCGGTCGAAAGAGGAAGGACACAAAACCCGAGCTGCTCCTTCGCCGCGCGTTGCATGCGCTGGGAGGTCGCTACCGCCTTCAGCAGAGGGTGGCTCCTAGGATTTTGGCTGACGTCGCGTTCACCAAACAGAAGGTTGCCGTGTTTGTCGATGGCTGCTTCTGGCATGGGTGTCCCACGCATGGCAGACAGGAGTTCAGGGGGCCTAACGCGCAGAATTGGATCAACAAGATTCAGCGGAATCGCGATCGGGACACCAGGGCGTCAAAGCAAGCCGAGGCGGAAGGATGGAGCGTCTTGAGGTATTGGGAATGTGAGGTGAAAGCCGATCCGGAGCGAATCGCAGGTCGGATACTTGAGCGGGTCCGCGGACGGGCAGGTCACCGGTGAAGCTACGTACTTTTGACTACCGTTATGCGGATGCGGTTCTCAATGACGATCGGTTTTCGGCGTCCCGGGACGAGTTAGTAACAATCCTTGAGCAGACCGAGGTTCCGCTGCTGAATCCCAGTGAGTTGGTGTCACGGAAAGGTGGCGTAAAGCGTCGCGGGAGAGGAGGAAGGCGGTACTTCTTTCTCCCCGTCGACCAGAAGGAGCTGAACCGAAAACTGGACGTAGCGTTCGACGCGCAGGGTTGGGCAGTTCACCCCTTGATCGTGGATCTCGGGCGGCCGGGTGGTCCCAAGACTCGTTTGGCGGCTGACTACAAGAAGGACCGTCTCCACGTAGAGGTTCAGTTCGGCAATATGGCTCGGTGGTATAGCGATGTCTTCAAGTTCCAACTGTCCTACTCACTCGATGAAATCGATGTTGCCGTTCTGGTCGTGCCCACCCAACCTCTGGCTAATCTGATCGACGAGAACGTTGCGTATTTCGAGCGTGTCTGTCGCGAATTGCCTTGGGCAAAGATGTCGTTGACTCTCCCCATCTGGGTCATCGGAATCGAACCTGATGACATCGGCCCTGTTCGTGACTGCTATGCGGCGGCGGCTGCTGCGTTTCTTGCATCACAAGGCAACGAGATTGCCGGCGTTGAGACGATCCCATTCGAGCAGAGAATCCGGGAGGAACCTCCGGAAGACCCTGAGATGGGAGAAGACGCAGAGGTCTGAGGCCCAAGGTGGCAGACCGCAGGTCTTGCCTGATCTGAAGAATGCGGCCAATCAGGGCCCTGGTCTCTGGCGTTCCAAAGAGTCTTGAGAATCCTGCTCTCAGCGATGGGAAGGGTCTCCCTGCTGGTCTGTCCGGCTTGATCAGCCGTTCTGGATCGGGTTCACTCGATACCGCATTGTCATCTATCTGGGCGGGTGAGCTGGGTTGGGAATCAGGATTGAGAAGACCGAAGCGGTTTCGACCGCGGATTTGTTGACTGCGTTCTATGCAGTCCCGGATTTCCAGAGAGAATTCGTGTGGAAGAAAAAGCAGATCGTTCGCCTTCTCGACGACATCTACCTTGCCTTCAATACTGGTGACGACGACAATTACTTCATCGGAAGCATCGTCGTCGTTGACGACGACAACACCTTCAGTATCGTCGATGGACAGCAGCGTCTTACGTCGCTCTACCTACTCTTCGCCGCAATCCGAGACCGATTGAAGTACTTCGATCCTGAGGCGAGTGTGTCTACCCTGGAAAAGGTGATTGCGGACTCGGATACCTTGCCTAATGGCGACGAGGTCATGCGATTCCGCCTTCAGCTTCAGTACGGGCCTACCAACAAGATTCTGATCAAACTGGCGAGCGGTGAAAGAGACGGGATCGAGCTCACCAAACAGGAGCCAGGAAGAGGCCACCTCGACGCCTATGACTACTGCATGTCGTTCTTACAGGAGAAGTTCGGCGAGGAGGATTCTGCCGGACTGAAAAGGTTCCATGCTTTCGTTCTTAAGCGTCTGGAACTCATTCGCATCATCACCGGAGACTTTCAAAGTGCTCTGACAATCTTTGAGATTCTGAACTACAGAGGCGTTCTGTTGAACGCCTTGGATCTCCTGAAGAACCTCATCTTCCGTGTCGGGGAGCCTGAAGCTAGGCCGGAGCTGAATGCGACATGGAGTTCAATGTTGTCGACACTCAGGAAGGGCGGTGAGACGAAGCCCCTCAGGTTCCTGCGCTACTTCCTCGTGTCTCACTATTCGTTCGACAAGATGCCTAAGGCCAGCGAACTATTCGATTGGATATTGGACAACGAGAAGGAGATCGGTTACGGCAAGGACACCGTTGGCTTCGTGGAGGCCCTTCAAGAGGCGGCCCAGGACTACGTGGGCTTCCTACAAGGGCTAGATGTGAATGATGAGGAATGCTTGCCGCTCCAGGGCATTGCTTTTCAGAAGAGCAGTGTTCGTCAGCACTTGCCAATACTTATGGCTGGCAGGCATCTGGGCGTCACCGCATTCGAGCGTCTTGCCCACGCAGTCGAATCTCTGGTTTTTGTCTTTGCTCTCGCGGAGGCTCAATGGAATGAGGTGGAGAAGGCGGCTCCCAAATGGTGTCAAGAGATTCGCTCGCTCCAAAAAGTGGACGAAGTGGAGGAGTTCATTGGTCGGGAGATAAGACCGATGATCAGTCAGTACTCGGGTCAGGCTCGCGAGCGCCTGACGGATACATCGTCATTTGGGGTTGGGCTTCGTAGGTATGCCCTCGCGCGTATGACCCAGTGGATCGAGGATGCCTGTGGGAAAGACGAAGATTTGGTCAAGTATTTCTCGAAGAAGGTCTCTGTAGAGCACATTCTTCCGCAGAACCCTGGTGAGGAGTGGGCATCATTCGGCGGAGACACTGCGGAATATGTGCCGAGACTTGGGAACCTGATGCTCCTCTATGGAGTGAAGAATTCCATCCTCCAACGAAGGTCTTTTGCTGATAAGGCGGATGAGATTTACGTGGATGACGATTACGAGCTATCCAAATCCGTCGCGGTGGATATCCGCAAAGGAGCAAAGACGAAGTTCACCAAGACTGCCGATAGATATGAACTCCAACCGTTCGATGACTGGACCAAGGAGTCCATTGCTAGTCGTGAGGGGATGCTCCTTCGGATCGCTGCTGACGTCTGGGGCCTGGAATAGAGGGCGGGTCCCACCAACCTGCACGGTCCGACTTCAACAGGACGTTCATAGCGCGACCGACAAAGTGGACCGCTGGGTGAACCGTGGCATCGAGCCGACTCCGCGCAACGACTGAACAGGAAAGGAATCGGGGGCCACTGGACCCAGATAGTGGACCCAAACAATGGGTCCAACAAGTGGGTCCTTGACTTGAGGACAATAGCAGTTCATGCTGGTGGAACCTGCTGGAAGCAGGTTCCGTGCCGAGGCAGGCCGCCCCCTGAGCCCTCCGTCACGAGTGGCAAATCAGGGGAGAGTTAGGAGGTGGTCAGATTGACCACACATACCGCGGGAGTCGTGGAGCTCCCTGTTCTCGAGGCCCCAGCCCTTCGAAGCGGCACTCCCGTCGTTACGGGCGTGGTGCCGGCGGGAATCTTGGTGGCTCGTCACATAGTGCCTCGCCGGCAAGTGACGATCCATGGGAAGACCGGCTATCAGCGGGAGGTCTCCAACACCCGCGTGAACAAGCTGGTGACGGAGCTGAAGGCGGGCCGAGTCGACCTCCCCACGGCGGTCTTGCTGAACATCCGCAACTTCGACCGGATGGCGCACTTGGCTGATGTCGGGGGCCGAAAGTTTCTACGACTGGCGCCGGAAGACCTGATGTACGTGGTTGACGGTCAGCACCGGGTGGAGGCGCTGAAGAAGCTCGTGGAAGAGGAGAACGGCGACGGCAAATGGAGCGCTTTCGAGATCGCCTTCGTGTGTTTCCTAGGAGCTGAAGAGCACGAGGAGATGCGTCAGTTCTACGTCGTTAACAGCACCGCGAAGTCAGTGCGTACAGACCTCGCGCTGGATCTTCTCAAGCAGCAGGCGGAATCAGACCCCAACATCATGCAGGGGCTCATTGAGCGGTCAGAGGATTGGAAGGTTCGAGGCCAGACATTGGTGGAAGAGCTGGCTGGACACTCTCCGGCCTGGCGCGGGCTCGTCCGCTTCCCGGGTGAGGCGCGCGGCGAAACCACGATCGGGAACAACGCGATGGTGAGCTCGCTGAAGCAGCTGCTCGCCACTCCTTTCTTCGGCCGGATCAAGACTTCTGATCAGGTCAGAGTCCTGGACGCGTACTGGGAGGGTATCCGCAAGGTGATTCCCGAAGCCTTCGAAAGCCCGTCCGATTTCGTGCTCCAGAAGAGCATTGGGGTCCAGGCCATGCACACCCTGATCCTCTCCGTGCTCGAGCTCGTTAGGTCGAAGGGTTGGTCCGTGATCGAACCTGAGTCCTACGCGAACTCGTTGAACGAGGCCCTCTCGGAGCTCCAGGGTGACACTCGCGAGGGTGGAGTCGCGTCGGGCGCCGATTTCTGGCGTGCTGGGGGTGAGGGTGCGGCCGGCTCCTTCAGCAGCAACGCAGGACGTCGCGTTCTCGTCGCGAAGATCCGTGCAAAGCTGCCGAGCCCCGACGTCGAGTAGGCGCGACGTTCCTTTGGGGGGAGGGGGGAGTCAATCTCCCCCCTTCTCGCCACCCGAGACCTATACGCGACCGTTTCGTATTGGGGACCGACCTGAGGACGAGCGTCCCGCAGATCCATGCGCTGGGTCGCCCCGCGAGGCTTCATCGTGCAGCTCGTATCCACTTCATATGCCGACTGCTGTCCCTAAGCTTGTCCTGACATTGCAATTGGGAAGCTGATTACGGAACGAGGCGTGAAGCTTCTATCCCGATCAACAACAGCGGACATGGGTTTCCTAGGCCGCGACTTGTGCGCTCCATGAGCTTGTTCCAATGAGTCGTAGCTGTCCCGTACTTTGACGAGAATTTGATCTCTCCGACGATGCGCGCTTTCTCTTCCGAAGTCTTGGCCTTCTGAACGCGTTCTCGGTGCTCGGGTCTCATGCCTTTGACCACGCTACGTAATTCCGTCGGCGACAAGGTCTTGTAGTGATCTACCAGGACGCCTTTGAGAGCGTTCTGGAGACTCGGACCACGTGTGATGATCACACCCGCCGAAATAACGCCGAGCCGATGCAACCGCGCGAACGTCTCGAGATCGCGGTCGTAAAACGGGTCTTTGTTATTCCATTCGATCTCAAGGGCAATTCCTGGCCGACCATCATCAAAGCCCTTGAAGTGGTCGATCTCATGGGTATTCGATTCGATAACAGCTTCGTCGATCGTCTGACTCATGCGAAAGACCTTCTTGTCCCATTCCCTTGCACGGAGGCTTCGTTCCATTCCTTGGGTAATCAGGCTCTTTCCGCCGCCTCCAGCGATCACGTAGTCACGCTTGACTTTCAGCGGTCGCAGGACGGCAACTAAGTCATCGCACACGTCGACATAATCAGTCGTGAGGATTGCGGAGGCGTGTCGCTGGTGAGCGACCTTGTATCCGCGAAGACCTAGTAGCGCGTGGGCAGCCAAGAGGAGAACTCTACTGGCCTGGGCTCAATAGGGCGAGAGGAGCGAACGCGGGGAAGAAGGCAGAGAGCAAGCAGCGTCACCGGCGCATCGAATGGGGCTCAGAGGCCCTGGGGGGTTGAGCTCGACGTCACTTCGGCTTACCCTTCTCGTGAGCTCGTCTGTACGGCATTAAGCCCTTGACGAGTGCCCGAAGGCCAATGTCGAGCAACGCTCGACTTCTAGAAGGGAGGAGCCATGCAGCTTCAACGCATCGAGCGCACTCTGCGCAGGTTCTTGATCGAGGTTGCTCGGCAGAACCGAACGACCACGTATACCGAGATGGCGAGAGTCCTTCGGCCATTCACCCCAGTGAGGCTTGAGCCTCCCTACTCACCGATGCACACTTGGCTAGGGAATATCTCTCGCTTTGAGCACGAGGCGGATCGCGCCCTCTTATCTGCGGTTGTCGTACGAGCAGATTCCGGTCGCCCAGGTATCGGCTTCTTTCACCTCGCGTCTAACTATCTCGGCTTCACTTTCGAGGACGAAGACTTGTTCTGGAACGAGCAACGCGAAGGCCTGTACGCATTCTGGGGTTCGGGCGAAAACTCGTTGGTTGCATCTCACGATGTTGAACTCAGCGACGGTCGAGTCGTCAAGATCAAGGAATACGTCACCGGCTCAGTTCGGATGGTCCTGGATGACGCTCCGTATGCCTTGACTCAGGCCTACATCACGAGCGGCAAGCATGACCAAGCGATGATTCGTCTTGAACCATTTGACTGGTGGGGCGGAGCACAACCAAAGCTGCTGGACAAGTAGCCGGCCTTGGCTCTTGCCCTGCTGACGGATCTTCGGACAGCGCTGACCAACCTGTTGGCCAATCCTTCACTGACTCTCCCCCTAACTCAGCGAGCAAAGTTTGAAGGTTGGCTGAAGGTTGAGTTGGGCAGTGAGCTTGCGGACCTAGGACATGACGTGACGCTGGAAGCGCCCGTCCCCGGAACTCGGGCACGGGCCGATCTCGCCGTCGCGGGCAACACGGATGCCCTGATCATGCTCAAGACCGTCAATACGAACTACCGCTTTCCTGAGGTGTGGAATCGAACTCGGCCGATCACGAAGAATGTGGCAGGTATTGCTGAGGACGTCGTCAAGCTGCAGCTAAGAAGTGACGGCCAGCTTGGGTTGGCGATGGCCGTTGTATTCCCTCTTTCCCCCGACCACAGGGAACCATTTGAAACGTACTTACAACGGGTGGTCAGCGCGGGAGCGTCTCTAATCGACGAGGGGCATGTGCATCCGGCCATCGCGAGGTCGACATGGACGGCGTCTTGGTTTCTCTTCAACGTCCCGGCCCTACCTCTTCCGGATTAGCGCGGTCGATCTGCAGTACCCCTGCAACGGATAACTGCGATCCGGCGGAGTCCGGAGCGCTGTCAAGGGTTCACTCCGCGAAGCGGATCGGAGGGCGGAGCGGCTTGAGCGAAGCCCGGAGACCCTTGACAGGAGAAGCTCTGGACGTAGCAACGCCGTTCGCCCTTGACCGCTCGAGACGCCGAGGATCGACATTCCTTTCCGAACCGGATCCGCTTGAGGTCGATCCACCACGGACGAACATGGGTGTTCTTCCGCCTGGAGCGGGTGGTGTGGAGTACATTCGGACTCTGGAGGATGCGGCCTTTAGAACTTGAAACCGTTCGCGCTCGCCACATTTGATTGTGAATGAGATGAAGTGATGCATCGGGTGCGAGGCCTCGATCGAGACCCCGCACCCCGTAACTAATCCCTTCTGTCGTAACGGGCGCGCCGGGTCGACGGCCTCGCGATACGGCTCCCGCCGGCGTCCTCGCGAGCGAATAGCGCGAGGTGCACGACCGTTTGCTCCCACACCAGTGCGTTCCCCACGACCTGGGCCGAGCGCAGACCCACGTCGGTCCCGAGACCGAGCCCGTCGTGCACGGCAGTGCCGGCAGCCGATGCCTGGGCCAGGAACCCCTTGGCGACGTGGCCCTCGGCCTCAACCTCCACCACCACTCCGGCATCCATCGCGTAGCCGGAGATCAAACGGTTCCACATCGTCGCCAGCGTGGCCGGCTTGTCGAACGCGTCGAGCGCCAGCGGCCGGCCCCCGATGCACACGAGCGCTCCGGTTTGCTCCGGCTCCGGTGCCGCGAACGTCGAGCGGAAACGTTCCATCTCCGGACCGCGCGACCCGTAGAGATCGAACATCCCTGCGGTCGGGGAGGCAACGTCCTCCTCGTCCATCTTGGAGTCGATCTCCGACCACACGAGGTCCTGGCTGGCACGCCGCTCCATGCCGGCGGTCGCGGCCAGAGCAACGGCCTCGGCCTGCACGCGCCGCAGACGGCCGTAGGCATGGTCGCTCGAGTGACGGAATGTCCCGTGCGTCTCGGGATCGAACGACCATCGGCCCTGCTCCACGCACGACACCGGCAGAACCGTCTTCGTCCTCGGCGGGAGCAGCACCGAGATGTTGATGATGCGGCTCTGCTTCGCGCCCTCGAGGTGCTCGCCGTCGATCAACAGCACCGGCGCGGCCGCCTCGTTCGTGGCGGAGATGTTCGGCACCTCACCGCTGCCGATCTCCTCGATGAGGAGCGTTCCCTCGGCGAAAGCCTGCTCCGCCACCAGGTAGGACGGGCCCACTAGACCTCCGAACAGCGGGAAGATCGTGAGACCTCCCGAGCTTCTCGCCGCGCCGACCTCGAACTTCTCCAGCTGCGTCCGCAGCGTCTCCAGTACCTCTTTCATGACCTACTCCTTCCGTTTAATTACCGAACAGCCGGAGCCCCTCGCCCGGCTGCTTCCCCTCACGCGGCGACCTCGGCCACGATCCGCTCGGTCGTCAGCTCCTCGATCTCCGCCGGCACCGGCACCGCGGTCCCGCTCGCCTCGTGCACACGTCGTGCATAGAGCGCCAGCCGGTTCGCCGCCTCGTTGAGCTCGAAGCCCCGGTGCGCCGGGATCCAGCAGAGGCGCACCTTGCGACCTGCGAGCAACGAGTCGATCCGCTTCAACACCGACGCGTACCTGACCGGCCCGCGGCCCGTCATCCAGCCACTCTGGCGATAGAGGTGGCACCTCTGGATCAGGTCCAGCGCGTCCTTGGAGTCGACGAGGATCTCCATCTCCTGCTCGCGCGGGATCCCGGCCAGGAGTTGCGCAACCGCCTCGAGCTCGACGGCGACGATGTCGCCGGCCTTCACGCCATGGCCGCTCCGACCGTCGGCCGTCACCCATGCCCAACCGCCGTCCGGACGCCTCCCCCTGGAGCCGTCTGTCGCACCCACGAGAACCCCGGGATGGAGACGAGGTGCGTCCTCGACGATCATAGGCAACAGTGCTTTCGACAAGGTCTGCGCCCGGCGCACGAGCTGGCCCGACGGAGTGATCTCATCCCACGGGGCGACCACCGCGATCCACCCAAAGGCATGGCTCAACGAACGCAACAGCGGCACCGAGCCGCTCGCCAGACCTAGCTCTTTGGCGAAGTTGCCGAGCTCCCTCGACCGGGCGAACCGCTCCAGGGACTCAGAGAGCTCCCGGTCCGGCGTCCTCACGTCGAGGAAATCGGCCACCTCGTGCCGCTCGAGGAGGTGGTCCACCGCCACCAGCATCCCGAGGCGAGTGGGATCACCCCCGACGTCGACGCGGAAGACGCCCCTAGCGCTGACCCCGTCCTCGGCGGCCCATGCCCACGACACGAGCCCATCCCTCACGGTTGCTGCTACCCCGACAATCACCTCCATCCCCTCTCTGCCGCCCGATCACTACGTTAGAGACGGGGTGCGACAGTTTTCGTCGAAGTATTTGCGTCGCCGGTCGTGCGCATACTGGGGAGGAAGGGAGGGATCGCTCGAGGAACTGCCGAGACGAGCGGTCGAGGGAACATGATCGAGGCGTTCCTCACCTTCGTCGCCCGCGTGCTCGGATGGCTCTGGGCCTCGGCCGCCACGCTCTACTACCTCGCAGGTTTCTTCGTGGTGGCCGGCGGTCTGGTGATGTTCGTGGGGACCGTCGCTCACCACTTCTGGAAGCTGTCGCGAGAAGAACGACGCCCGGCGACGCCGTCCCACGTGACGGTCCATATCGAGAACCTCAACGTGAGCGTCCAGATCACCCAGGCTCAACTACGAGAGCTCCTCCAGAGGGAGCCCCGCGCCCTACCGCCCGGCGACGTTTGGGACGAGCCAGACGAGTAGTCCTTTGATCCACTCGCCTCTCTATCGGCCCCCGAACGTAGTGAGGGGCCGAGAGAGGCGAGGCCCCCCGGAACATCGGGAGCCGAGATGCGATACGAGAGATGGGCAATGGCGAGCAAGTGTTATCTCGAGAGAGTGACGGAGCGGATCGGCCCGCGAGCCGTTGCCCTGCACGACCAAGCTCAGAAGCACTATCAGGTGCGCGTGGGATGTCTCGGCGGCGACGCCGGTTCGACTGACGTCCTCGCCGGGATCGCCCTGGCACTCAACCTCCTGCGAGTGTCGAGGAGCATCGCCGATGCGCAGGGGCACATGATGAACGTGTTGATGCTCCTCGCCGAGGGTCGGTACGACACATACGTGCACGATGCCTTCGACGAGCCCGGCGGAACCACGCGACGAGGCCGAGATCGAGAGGGCTCCGGGCCGTGCTTCGGAGAAACCTCCGGCGCGAGGGGGGCTGAGATTGCAGCCGTCCCTCGCAGGAGATTTCGATGGCGATGTGACACCGAGGAAGTGGATCTGTCCGATAGGGACGCTACGATCAGACCGTGAACAGGTATCTGCGAGCGCGCTGCAGGAGTGCCGGAGGCATCTCCTTCCCAGGCTTAGCCCGCCGGGGCTTTACCGAGGAGGAGATATGGCATATCGCGTTCGCATCAGGAGGTTCCTCAACCTGAAGGGGTTCTCGGCCGGGGCCTACGTCCTGGCCGAGGTCCAGGATTCCCGCACGCTCGGAGAGGACGAGCGACGGTGGGGGCCGGATATCGCGCTGACGTTGGCCGACTGTAGTCGGGCGGTGTCGTTCGACTTCGATCTCTCGACGGCGGCGCAGCGACGGAACAGCCTCCGTAAGGTCGACATCATGGTCTCAGCGTTGACGGAATCCCGTGCCGCTCTTGCCGAAGAAGCCGCTCTAGCCGCCGAGTCCGAGAGGAAAGCACGCCGCGGCGCCCGTTAGGAAGGGACATCGACCGTCGCGAGGCCCCAAGTACCACGAGGATGTTGTCTCCGATGTGACCTGGTTCATAGGCGTTCATGCGATCCGCGTCCACCATCGTCGCAACGCTCGGCGACAAGGAGGCGAAGGTGGCAGAGAATGCTCTGGAGGCGAAGCTCAAGGAACTCGACGAAGCGCAGCACACGCTGAGCCGCGAGGATTTCGTCAAGAAGGTCGAGACCGAGCTGAAGCCGTTGTGGGAGCAACACATCCGCGCCCAGGGCGCGAACGAGCCCGACTGGGAACCGCTCCACAAGGTTGTGCCACTCAAGTGGTGCGACGGCTTCGGCTTCATGGGCTACGAGGGCGAGATCCGCATCTACAAGCAAGGCTTCACGCGCGCCTGCCTCTACATCGATCCCGCCGGCAACACCTACGAGCGCGACCGCCATTCCTTCCGCAGGATCCCGCCCGAGCTCGCGCTCGAGCAGGTCTTCGAGGGGATCGAGCAACACGGCTTCACGCGGTCGACGCCCTACAACAAGAAGAACGCCGCCAAGCGCCGCGCGTTGATCGAGAAGGAAACCGGGATCAAGATCATGAGCTTCGGCGGACCAAGCAACTGATCGCCGAGCGAGAAACCGAACCGCAGACCGCCGCTCCTCAGCCGACAGAGCCAACCGCGTATTAGGAACGACCGGAGTGGGAAAGGGTTCCCCGTCGCGATCCCGACGGAAGGGTGGATCATGAGTCAGCCCGAGACCCCGGCCCCCACACCAAGATCGACGTTCCGCAACCAGTTCGATCCCGCGGCCGAGAAGGTGCGCCGCTTCAGCTACGGCTTCTGGCTCCTCATCATCCTCTGCTTCTTCCTGCCCTTCCTCAGCGTCACCTGCTCCGGCACCGAGCTAATCACCGCGACCGGCCTCGACTTCGTGATCGGCGGCGAGGTCGAGATCAACGAGGAGTTCGAGGAGGCGTTCGAGGATCCCTTCGGCACCGGCGAGACCGACCTCGGCACCGAGCCGACCGAGAAAGACGTACCCGAGGAATTCGAAAGCGTGGCCGAGGACGACAGCGTCGATCCGAGCGTCTTCGCGATCCTTGCTCTCGCCGGCGCGATCGCCGGGCTCGTGCTCGCCTTCGCGATCAGAAGCGGCCGCAGGGACATGTTGCTCAGCGTCGTCGCCCTGGTCATCATCCTCTCGCTGATCATCTTCCGGTTCGACGTCGGCATCGACACCGAGGGCGCGGCCGGGCTCTCGGTCGATTACCGCTACGGCTACTGGCTCGCGATGCTTCTCGCTCTCGTGGCCGGCATCGCCCACTACAACGCCGTCCGCAAACAGAAACGCCCACCGCCGGAGCAACCGCCCGCGGCACAACCACCGCCGCCGAGCCCCACCTAGCTCGCATGGCAGCGATCCCCGACAGCCATCGGGACATCCTGGAGAAGAAGGGCTTCGCGTCGGTCGCAACGGTCGACGCGTCCGGGTCACCACAAAGCAGCGCGGTGTGGTTCGACTGGGACGGCCGCGCGCTCACCTTCAGTACCACGAAGGGACGAGCGAAGTACAAGAACCTCGCGCGCAGCCCCCGCGTTTCCATCCTGATCCTCGATATCGACGATCCTTACCGCTACATCGAACTGCGCGGCGAGGTCACCTTCGCAGACGATCCAACCGGAACGCTCATCGACAAGCTCTCGCGCCGCTACTACGGCGAGCCGTGGACCAGACCGACCGACGACCGGGTCATCGTGAGCCTCGAACCCGACAGGGTGCAGGTCTATGGCTAAGGCTCCGGTATAACGGAGCGATGGCGATCACGCCGGATACCAAGGACTGGACGTTCGTGCTCGAGCGGACCTGTCCCGAGTGTGGCTTCGACGTCCGGGCGGTCCCGCGCGACGAGATCGGCTCGCTGATCCGGGCCAACGCCGCTCGCTGGCGACCACTGCTCGAATATCCCGACGTCCCCCGCCGGCCCTCCGACGATAGATGGTCGGCCCTCGAGTACGCCTGCCACGTGCGCGACGTCTTCCAGTTGTACGACGACCGCCTTCTCATGATGCTCGAGGAGGACGACCCGCACTACCCGAACTGGGATCAGGATGCCGCCGCGATCGAAGAGCGCTACGGCCAGCAGGACCCGGCCGAGGTGGCGCAAGCGATAGAGGACAACGCGGACCGGCTAGCGGCGCACTTCGACGAGGTCGAAGGGGACGACTGGGGCCGGCCCGGAACGCGGAGCGACGGCGCCCGCTTCTCGATCGAATCGTTCGCCCGCTACTTGATCCACGATCCGTTCCATCACCTGCACGACGTGGAACGGGGCTACGCCGCGCTGTCAGGAAGTTAGCTTCCAGAAGTCACTCACCAATCCCGCGTTGCGGAAGACCGCCTCGGCCTCCCCGGGAGAACCACGGTGCCAGTCCCGGCTCATGCGGTTCGCGTACCAGATCTTGGCCATGGTCCACTGCTGTTCGGGCGAGAAGATCTCGCCGCGCGAGAGGCCGCGCTCCGCCAGCCAGCGCTCAAGATGCTCTTCCGACCGGAAGAGAAGCATCGTCGCTCAGTTGAAGCCGATGTCGTCCCACCAATGGCGCGCCGGGACGGCGAAGTGGACGAGGTGTTCGGACCGGCGGAGCTCGCCACCCGAGACCTCGAGCTCCAGCGGGTCGCCGCAGTCGGGGCAGGGACACGAGACCCTTCCGTCGACTCCCAGTAGCGCAAGGACCCCGAGTGAATCCCAGATGCAGTTGCCCCAGAACGTCTTCCCGTCGCATCTCACCGTGAACGGCGTCGGCAGCGCCGAGAACGGGTTCGCCATCCAGATGTAGGGCGACCCCGGCGCGAGGACGAGAATGTGCGCGTCGTGGAGCCGGCGATAGGCGGCCTCCACCTCGGCCGGCGGGCGGGACACGGCCGCGGCGATCTCGGCGGCGACCGGGGCACGGCCCTCGTCGACGAAGAACCGATAGACGGCAACACGCACGTCGTTGTCGAGAGTGGAGGCGCTCATCTCGTTCCCTTCCTCTCTCCATCCACAAAGACTTCTGACACACCAAGGAAGCTCGCATATCGATCCGCTGCGGCCCGGAGCGCGGCCCGCTCGGCCCGGTTGAACGGTCTATAGAGAGACGACTCGATCGCGACGGAGTCCTTCCTCTGCACGCGCCTCCACGCGCCGGCGACCTGGTCGTCCACAAGGATGACACCGTTGAACGCAGGGCGGTCGCCGGCCATCGGTCCCGCAACCCCTCTGATATCGAGGAGGAACTTCGACTCCCTGTAGCCCACGATGTATTCGTCATACCCCTGCACCAGTTGGACCGCAGGGGAGGCGACCTCGGGTGGAGGCGGCGACGCCGCGAACCAGTACGTCAGGCCGCCCGCCACCTGACTGGCCAATCGAGAGCCGACGATCTCCAGCCCTCTCTTGATGTCGGCGATCGTGAGGCTCGACCACGCCTGGAAGTCCTTGACCGTCGCGGGACCGTGGCTCGTGAAGTAACGGTCCACAAGCTCGGCCACCGCCTCATCGCGATCGAGACTGCGAGCATCCAGGGCGCGCTCGTCGAACGACGCATAGGTGTGCTGCTTACCCTTCAGCGCGCCGCTGCATACGACCCGCTCGAGCTCGGCGTTCATCAAGATGTACCCGAGTCGGAAACCTCCGAGGGGGATACCGGCCTCCTCGAGCACGGCCGCCACCTCCTTGCGAGTCAGCTGCACGCGGCCCCGAAGCGCGTCGGCGATGACCTCGACCGATCTCTTCAGGGTGACGTCGTCCAGCTCCTGCTGCCGGTACATGTACGCGTTCAGCGCGTGGATGCGCGGCGCGGTCAGCTCAAGCAGCCAGCGGATATCGGTGGGTAGGACGAAGTGCCACGTCGGGCGGAGCAGGTGCGTCCGGAGGATCCGGCCCTCGGCGAAGGCCCTATCGAGCGCGGCATCGTCGACACCCTCCGATCGCGATGCGACCGACCACTTCGCGGGGTGGTAGTCCTGCGACTGCACGGCGACCAACGATCCGACCACGTCCTCGATCGAGTGGAAGCGAGAGCGCACGAGTCCGAGGTTGTGCATGCGCCGGCGCGCGATCTCCTCAGGGGTCATGTCGCGCGCCGGGAAACGGTAGCTAGTCCCAGGCGGACACGATGATCGCGCTGATGAGCAGGCCGACGATGTGGTAGCCGGCGGTGATCGCGCCCCAGACGCTCGCGTTCGGCTTGTTGCTCTCGAACACGGCGGTCACAGCTAGGAGCGACAGCGCGTAGCCGACGCTCACAACCAGACCTAGGACGATGCCGTCGGCCACCGAGTTCGATCCGGTCGCCTCCGCCAACATCGCGTTCGCGAACGTACTCAGGAAGCAGAAGACCAGCGGAGCCAGGTAGATCGCCGGCCCGGGCCCCTCGCCCTCCATCGACATGCCGGCCGCCTTCATCCAACGATTCCCGAACGCGACTGGCGAGTACCACAGCGCCCCGAGAGCGAAGTAGGCAAGCGTCGCCACGATCACGGCGAGCCAGTTCAGATCCGACACCACATCGAAGTCCATGGGCCCCTCCCGTCAGCCAACGACCGTCGGAACCCATCCAAGCACCTCGACATGGAACCGCCAAGCTTGGATATGGGGGAGATCCGATGGATCGACTAGGCGGACTTCGCTCCGGCGGTGATCACGTGCGAGTGGCGGTGGCAGACCGCGCGGAGCGGCGCCAGGTTCTCCTCGCCGAACGCGCTCAACGGGTAGGCGCAGAAGAGATCGAAATGATGGTTCTCCGCGAGATCGTTCCAGAGGTCCTCAACTCGCAGCGCGCCCGGCACGTTACCCCGCGTCCAGAGAACCGCCACCATCTCGCCGAAAACGCGCACTTTCCGTTCGCCGGCAGCCGCGCTCGCGATCACCTCGCCGAGGATGCGATCGAACTTCTCGGCGTCCGGCATCGCTCCCTCCATGAAGCGGGCCAGCATCTCGTCGGCGTCGAGCGATACGAACGTGCCATGCTCCATCGCGGCGTCCACATCGATACCTTGCGCGCGGAGGGCATCATCGAACAACTCGCGGTGGGCTCGATCGGCAACCGCGACGGCAGCATCTCCTTCGCGAAGCGCGAGCGACATGAACCGAGCGACGGAGTCGACGAGGAACGAATCGTCCTCGTATAACTCGACGAAGTGACCGTTCGCCTCGGAACTGCGCGGCGAAAGGTCGATCGTAGAGAGATCGAGTTCGTTGATGTCGAGCGTCATAGTTAGCCTGTCTTGGACGTAGAGTTCCATTCAGAGCATAGCGGCAGAGACCACACCGGATGATCATCGGTCGCTCGCACTGCTTCCCAAAGTTGGTTCTCCCCCAAGCACGGGCCCATAAACTCGCCCGATGGTTCGCTCCGACGAAAGATCGACCCGAGCGAGCGCGCCCGCGGGCTCCCACAGTCTCGACGCGTTCACGTCGACGGACTGGCTCCTCCTCATCGGCACCGCCCTTACCTGGGGCTCGTCGTTCCTCTGGATCGAGATCGCGCTGGACGCGTTCGAACCGACTTTGATCGCGTTGTTACGCGTGGCGCTCGGGGCCGGAACGCTCGCTCTGTTCCGTCCGGCACGGACGAAGGTCGACCGAGCCGACCTGCCGGCGATGGCGCTTGTCGGCCTCTTCTGGATGGCCGCACCATTCATCCTCTTCCCCGTCGCGCAGCAGTGGATCGACTCATCGCTCGCCGGGATGATCAACGGCGGTGTTCCCATCGTGGCGGGGGTCGTGTCGGCGATCCTGCTTCGGCGTTTCCCTCCGACCAAGACGGTCGTCGGTATCACGATCGGATTCGTCGGAGTCGTAGTGGTCGGGTGGCCTGCGGTACAAGACTCGAGCTCGACCGCGCTCGGTGCCGCCCTGGTGTTCCTGGCGATCATCTGCTACGGCATCGCCATCAACATCGCCGTCCCGTTGCAGCAGCGCTACGGGTCGCTCCCCGTCGTCCTGCGCGCACAAGTCGTCGCCCTCGCGCTGACGGCTATCCCGGGAGCGTTCGGAGCGTCGAACTCACACTTCGAGTGGGCGAGTCTCGCGGCGATGATCCCCCTCGGTTGTCTCGGCACCGGACTTGCCTTCGTGTGGCTGACGACGCTGATCGGCCGTGTCGGCGCCGCGCGCGGCTCGGTAACGATCTACTTCGTACCGCTGCTGGCCATCGCGCTCGGCGTGGTCCTGCGCGACGAGGATGTCTCGCCGATCTCCCTTGTCGGCGTCGTGCTCGTCCTCGCCGGCGCGTTCCTCGCCAGCCGGACGCAGACGATCAGGCAACGTGAGAACGCGTCAGTTCCGGCACCGCCTTGACGCCGACCAGTCCCAACGAGTTCTCGAACTCCGCGCTGAGGAGATCGAGCGCGTGGAGGATCCCCGCCTCTCCCGCGGCCGCGAGCGCATATAGATAAGGCCTGCCGATGAAGACGCCGCGCGCTCCGAGAGCGAGAGCAACGACGGCATCGACGCCGCGCCGGACGCCGCCGTCGAGATAGACCTCGGCGCGCCCCGCAACCGCGTCGACCACCTCTTCGAGGACGTCGATCGTCGCGGGGACGCGGTCGAGCTGCCGGCCGCCGTGGTTGGAGACGACCACGCCGGCGGCTCCGTGCTCGACCGCAAGCGCGGCATCCTCGCCGGTCATGATCCCCTTGACGAGCACCGGAAGATCCGAGGCGCTCCGGACCCACTCGAGGTCTGCCCACGTGACGTCGCAGTTGATGACGTCGGCCAGCAGATCCAGGAGCGCGGCCCCCTCGGTGTCGAACCCGGCGAAGTTGCCGAACGCCTCCTTCTCCGACGGCGCCTCCGCGGTGAAGACGACCGGTGAGCGCAGCTCGCGCTCGCGGTAACCCGGGTAGGGGAGGTCGGCGGTGACGACGATGGCGCGGTAGCCGGCCGCCGCGGCCCGCTCGATCAGGGTCTTCGAGATGCCGCGGTCCTTATGTATGTAGAGCTGGAACCAGCGCGGCGCGTCGCCGACCGCGGCAACGTCCTCGAGCGAACGGTTCGCGATCGTCGAGAGACACGTGACAACGCCGGCCGCCTTCGCAGCGCGCGCGGTGGCGACCTCACCATCGGGATGAGCGAACCGGTTCTGCGCGGTGGGCGCGAGCCCGACCGGTAAAGGAACCGGCGTCCCGAGGAAGGTCGTGGAGGTGTCGATCGCCGACACGTCGACCATCACGCGCGGGCGCAAGCGGCGGCGGCGGAACGCGTCGACGTTCTCTCTCAATGTGACCTCGTCGCCGGCTCCGCCCGAGTAATAGGCGTAGGCGGCCGGAGTGAGAACCTGGCGCGCCGGCTCCTCGAAGTCGTCGAGGTTGAAGATGCCGGCGAGCCGATCGGTCACGATCCGTTCAACCTATCGCGGCCCCGAACCGCAGCCCGGTCGCTACAGCGCGGGCCGGCAGGGCTGGTTGCGCAGCGTGCAGTCCGGATAACCGGTCGGCGCGGCGGCCCCGTCGAGGAGCGGCAGCGCGACCGACGAGCCCGCGACGTGGATCGTGTTCTCCGCGGGAACGGGAAGGAGCGCGAAGCCCCACAGGTCCGGCTTCGTGTGCGGCGCCTCGACGTACAGCCTGATCTTCGAGCCCTCGCGGAACGCGTGACCGAACGGAAAGATCTCGACGGACATCTCGGCCGGCTCGCCGGGGACCAGCGGCGTCGTGTCCGTGACCACGTGCGTTTGGAAGGGACGGAGCTCCGTCGTGAGCGCGGGGTCCTCCACTCGGTGGCTCACCCGCAGCCATCCCTGTTGAACGAACATCTCCTGTCCGTCGGGTCGCACCTCGGTCAGCGTCACCTGGATGTCGGTGTCGGGCGCGGTCGACGACAGCAAGAGGTCGACCGACGCGGGACCGGCGAGGACCTTGTCGGCATGAAGCGCGGCCGTCTCGAACATCGCGTAGGTCCCTTCCGGGGGGGTCTCGCTCCACGACGCCGCGGCCTCGTCGGGGAGGTCGCCCTCGATCTCGTGGCCGCCGCGGGCCTGCGTTCCGACTCCCGGCGCGTAGTTGTAAGGAACGGTACCGGTGTCGTCACCGGCCTCCTCCGACAATGTGCCGTCGGAGCCGAAGTGGAGCCGCCACGGCTCCTGGTTCGGCGGCGGCCACGACGCGTAGGTTTCGCTCCACGCGGGGACGCGACCTCCGGCGGCGCCGTTCTCCCAGTTGACGCGCGCCGGATCGCTCGCCTCGTAGCGCGCTAGCGCCTCCTCGAACTTCTCGGGACGCTCGATCCAAGTGCCCTTGTCCTTCTCCTCGTCCTTCTCGGCGTGCTTCGGGTCGTCGTGCTTCGGGATGAACTCCTCGACGGTCCCGCCCTGGTAGTTCGGCGGGATCTCGCCCTTCAGGTAGAAGCTGAGGAACTCATCGATGTACGGCAGGATGTCGGAGCCGTAGTACTCGCCGTGATCGCCGTTCGTGAACAGCGAGCGCCATTCGAGGCCGGGCTTGAAGCGCTCGATCAATTCAGTGGCGCGGCTCCCGACCTGCTCGTCCTGCCACGCTTCGATGAGGAACGTCGGAACGCTGATGTTCTCGGCCCAGTACCACGGCGAGCGCTCCCAGAAGAGGTCGCCGTCGTACTGGTTGTAGAGAGCTTTCACGAACGGGTTCTGCGGAGGGTTCGCGACGTGTTCGGCGGTGTTCGCCGAGCATTCCTGATCTAATTCTTGCTTGTTGAACTGATCCTCGAGCGGAGCCTGGAACGGCTCGTAGATGCGGCCCGCCGACCATCCCGCGGCGAACGTGACGTTCATGATCCCGCCGGGGAAGGGGACGTCTCTGTAGAGATCGCCGAACACGTGTCCGGGCACGATCGCGACGAGCCCGTCGGGAGTCTCGACCTCGCCGCCGCGCTCCAGAGGTTGCGCGGCGACGAACAACTGCGTGATGCCGGGGTACGACTTACCGACCATCGCGAGCTTGCCGTTCGACCACTCCTGTTGCGTGAGGAACTCGATCGCCTCGCGACCGTCCTCGGCCTGGCGCGGCTCGAAGTAATCGAAGTCGCCGCCCGAGCAACCGGTGCCGCGGATGTTGAGACCGACGACCGCGTATCCCTCGCACGTAAAGTGGTTGTCTAGACCGTCCCAGATGTGCATCCCCGGCTGATACCCGGAGTAATCCATCACCGCGGGATAGGGGCCGGGCCCGGCGATCTCGTCCTTCGGAAGGAACACCTGATAGTGGAGGACCGTCGCGTCGGGCGTGCCCTCGGCGACCGGGATGTAGCCGGTGATCCGCTCCTTGGCGCAGTCGGGCGGATCGTCGTGGGTGGCGCTCGCCGGCGCCCCGAGGGAGGTCGGCAGGAGCGCGCCGCTGAGAGCGACGACGGTAAGGATGCGGACGATGCGGGACAAGGGTCGACCTCCAGATCGGAAAGATGAGTAAAGGGGGGTTTCTCCCTAAAGGGGGGCCTTTCCTGCCTCCGGTCAGTCCTCGAGCCACCTCACGAACGAGGCGCTCAAGCCCTCATCACCCGACACGTCGACCACGTCGGCCCCCTTCCGGCCCCAGAGATAGAGGAGAACGTCCTCCGCCCGGCCCCCGACGGTCACCGCCGAGACGTCTTCGCCGGAACGGGTCGGCACCGGCACCTTCCCGTCCTCGAGATCGAGTGTCCAGGAATCCGGCGTGTCGGTGGTCACGATCCGAGACCGGCCCCGGGGCCCGCTGTAGCTCGAGTCCCGAGCGAACACGAACAGCATCTCGTCGATGCCGTCGCTCGCCAGCTCCGGATCCATCGGCGAGCCCTCGCCCGTCGCGTTCTCGGCGTCCCATCGATGAACGAGGGTTTCGAGCGCGGTCCGCCGGCGCCAGAACCCGATACGGTTGTCACCCGACCAACTCCACGCGGGAGTCTCGTCATCGCTCTCGTCCAGGAGATCGGCGAGATCCCGCCACCCATCGCGGAACCATGCGACGAGATCGTCGCCGCGGAGGCCCGGCTTCCCGGGGTTGGCCGGAGGTTCGCCGCCGCCGCTAACGGCGTCGGCCACCCAGCGATGGTGCTGCCCGGTATGGATCGTGAGTTTGGCGACGTTCCACTCGGGACAGGTAGGGACGTGAGCATCGAGGTCACGCGCCACCGCTCGAGCCATGAGCTCACCGTTCTCGCGTAGGTGTCGCGTGTACTCGACGGTCATCAGCCGTCATGCTATCCCTCTCATTACGCCGTCGCGATGGAGGAACGATGACCGAGGAGAAGCTCCTCGAACGGCTGGCACAGATCGGCGATGCCGAGGCGAGATTGAAGGGGACCGTCGCGAAGTTGGACGATGGCGATCTCGGCGCGCCCTCTTCGTGCGCCGGCTGGACGCGCGGGCACGTCATCGCTCACGTCGTACTGAACGCGCATTCGATCGTGAACCTCTTCGAGTGGGCACATACCGGTGTCGAGACTCCGCAATATCCCGGATGGGACGAGCGAGCGGCCGACATCGAACGCTCCTCGACGCTGTCCGTGTCCGAACATCTCAGCGCTCTCGAGGTTGCCGCCACGGCCTTCGGGTTGGCGGCGCGCGCACTTCCGCTCGACCGGTGGGATTTCCCCGTCCGGGGGATCGGTGGGGACCCGCGGCCGGTGGCCGACTATCTAACGGCTCGGCGCGCCGAGGTGGAGGTGCATCACGTCGACCTCGTTGCCGGTTACGGTCCGGAGGAGTGGCCGGAGTCGTTCGTCCTCGAGACGATGGACCAAGTCCCGTCCCGTCTCGGGTCGCGCCTGGACGCGGCCTTCATGGTCGAGGCATCGGATCTCGACGGGCGATGGAAGGTCGGCGACGGAGATCCGGTGGCGAGCGTCGAGGGCCGAAGTCGCGCCCTCCTTCATTGGTTGCTCGGCCGGGGGTCCGGCGACGATCTGCGCGCCCAGCCGGCGCTGCCATCCCTTCCCTCGTGGGGATAGGGCGGCCCGAAGGCCGCCCCACGCGCCGGCCCTAGCGGTCGCTAGTCGTCGTCGCCGCCGGAGCCGGGGCCGTTGCTGTCGTCATCGTCGTCATCAACATCATCGTCGTCGTGGTCGTCGTCGCCGGAGCCCGGACCGCTGCTGTCGTCATCGTCGTCGTCACCGGAGCCGGGACCACTGCTGCCGTCGTCATCGTCCCCGTCGTGGCCATGACCGCTGCTCGACGATCCCGGGCCGGAGTTGTCGTGGTCCCCAACGCGATCGTCGTCGTCATGAGAGCCGGGCCCGCGGTTCCGTCCGTGATCGTGGTCGGAGGGAGAGGGACTCGGCGTCGCGCTGGGACTGTCGTCCGGCGACGGCGTATCGCTCGGGGAAGGATCGGGGGTCGACGCGGCTCGCGCGCTCCCATCGGGACCACCCATCGTGCGGACCCCGCCGCTCAAGTGACGAACGTTGTCGGACGCCGGCGGTGGAGACAACAGCAGCGATGCTCCCAGCACGGCAGCGACGCCTGCACCGGCGATAGCGAGCGTAGATACGATCGGTTTCATACTCATGAAGAACTCCTTCGCCTCGATGGCAACCTGTTAACAGGTTCGCGAACGGGGATTAGCTCTCCATGAGCGTGGGATTAGATATCTCTAATGGGTTTTCGACTTTCCCCCGGGATCACCCGACCCCTCGCGTTCTGAACAACTCAGGCGACCGTCAGGGTCGGTTTTCACGCGCGGTTTGGTCGGGTCCGG
>JBOGXG010000108.1:0-4308 GCA_050694195.1 Actinomycetota bacterium
AGCCTTATCTGAGTGGGCTTAAAGCGCGTCCCAGCACCCTTCTTATGCCTCGGCGGCGTGCGTCGCGGTTCGGCACATTGCCTCCGGCCCTCGTCTCCTTCCTTCCGCGCCAGGACGCAGAGCTGGAGGAACGGATCGCGGGGGCAGGTCTGGACATCGATCCGGCGGACTTCCGGCTGCAGCAGGTCACGTGGGCCCTGGCCGGGGTGGTGATCGCGTCCGGGGCCGGAACGTTGGCCTGGGTCTTCGGACTGGGGTTCGACGTGCGGGCCCTTCCTCTTCTGGCAGCGCTTGCGGCGGCCCTCGGGTTCCTTGGGCGGGACTGGGCTCTGTCGCGTTCGACGATCGTTCGCCGAAGCCATCTCACCGAGGAGTTGCCGGTGGCCATCGACCTACTGACGCTCTCGATCATGAGCGGCGAGTCGGTCCCGGGCGCATGTTTGCGGATCTCCAACGCGCTCGGTGACGGCATCGGTCGCGAGTTCCGCTCGGTCGTTGCCGATATGAGAGCCGGTTCCTCCGTTATCGAGGCTCTCGAAGGTCTCGCACTACGGATCGGCGATCCATCCGCGGCGAGACTGGTCGACGCGCTCTGCACCGCCGTGGAGCGAGGGTCTCCGTTGGCCGACGTTCTCCGAGCACAAGCTGAGGACGCGCGCGAGGTCCGCCGTCGCCGCCTCTTGGAGATGGGCGGGCGACGAGAAGTGCTCATGCTGGTGCCCGTTGTTTTCCTCATCCTTCCCACCGTCGTTGTCTTCGCCCTCTTCCCAGGACTCGTGTCGCTGGAACTCTTGGTCCCCTGAAAGGAGGTTTGACATGTTTGCTGGTTCGGTCCCAGGGCGCCGATCGCGCAACTTCCGCTCGGAAGAAGGTGACGTGCCCGGATGGGTTCTCATCATGTTGATGACGAGCGCGCTTGTGGTTGCCGTGTGGGGCGTGGCGCGTGATCGATTGGTCGACATCGTTTCGAGCGCGCTCTCCACCGTGTGCGGGAGCATCGGTTGTTAGAGCCCAGGAACGATCGCGGATCCGCTCTCGTAGAAACCGTCTTCGCGATCGTGTTGCTGCTCGTGCTCGTTCTCGGAGTCGTCGAGGTTGTATTTGCTCTTTATGCGAGGAACGTCGTCGCATCGTCGGCTCATGAAGGGGCTCGCGCCGCGATCGAACTCGGAAGTGATCCCGCGTCCGCGGAGGACGTTGTCCGGGATGTCGTCGAACGTTCCGCCGGCGGTCTCGTGCGCCGCTTGGACGTTGCCACCTCCATCGTGCGGACCGACAAGAGCAGGACGATCCGGGTACTGGTACGAGGTTCGCTCGTGCCCTTCGGCCCCGTCCCGCTGTCGATCCCCTTCAGTACCACTGCGCGCGCATCGCGGGCATCGAGTCTCAGGTGAAGCGATCGGACGGCTTCGCGTTGATCGAGACGATCGTCTTGGGTTTCGTGATGCTGATCCCTTTGATGTGGCTGCTGGGCGTGCTCTCGGATCTTCAGCGCGGTGCGCTGGCGGCCTCCGCTGCCGCCAGAGAGGCCGGAGCGGGGGCCGCGCGTGCCGCCGATCCTGCGGAGATGGATAGCGTCGTCGCCACGGCCGTCGCCGACGCGTTCCGAGACCACGGCTTGGATCCTCGCCGCGCCGACGTAGAGGTCGATCTCGGCGGGAGCGCCCGTGGAGCCGCGGTAGAGGTGGTCGTCCGATACGACGTGACCGTCCTCCAAGCGCCTTTCATCGGGCCGGTAGGCGGACCGTCGATCCAGGTGAGCGCCGCGCATGTGGCGCGCATCGATCCTTACGCGAGCAGGCCGTGAGCGCGGGGAGGGATGAGCGGGGACAGGTGACGATCCTGGTGCTTGGTCTCGCGCTGGTTTGCTTCGCGACCGCGGGGCTCGCCGTCGACGGGACCCGTGCCTTCCTCCTTAGACGTACGCTTCAGAACGCGGCCGACGGGGCCGCGCTCGCGGGGGCTTCCACCCTCGACCGCACCTCTTATTACGCGACCGGCGGAGCCCGGGTGGTGCTTGATGCCACCGCCGCGCGCCGGACCACCGCCCGGTGGCTCGATCTCCGCGGGGTAGCTGCGAGCGCCTCCATCGAGACGAACCTCGAAGCGGTCGAGGTCACGCTGCGGTCGGAGATGCCGACGAGCTTCCTCGGCCTCGTCGGGATCGACAGGTTGACGGTGGGTGCCGAGGCTCGTTCGGAGCCGGTGCCCGGCCCCCCTTGAGCCGGGCGGTGCCCCGTGGCCCGGGGGCCGCCATTTTCTGGGCAGATTGACCTATGGCCCCCCGCCCCCGCCTATAAGGTGGCCCGGATGCCTATGGAGTAGGCGAACGCGCACTAGGAGGAGGAAGACTTTTGAACAAGGCGGAACTTATCGAGTCGGTAGCGTCTGCCACCGGCGAGTCGAAACGAGCCGTGGCCGATGTCCTGGATGCAACGCTCGATACGGTCCAGAAGCAGGTGAAGAAGGGCGAGAAAGTGAGTCTCCCGGGGTTCGGGACGTTCGAGCGTCGTCAGCGCTCGGCGCGTACCGCTCGGAACCCACAGACGGGCGAGCCGATCAAGGTGAAGGCATCCAAGGTTCCGGCGTTCAAGGCGGGCGCGACCTTCAAGTCTTTCGTGAACGGTAGATAGCGCAGGTCACGAGGGCACGGTGTGGAAGAGGGCCCCGGAAGTCCGGGGCCCTCTTCAATTCACCAACCGATGCCGGAACACGTTCGGGGCGACGGGGAATAGCAGCAGGCCCACCACGACAAGCCAGAGGAGATGACCTCCCGCCGCCGCGAGGTCGGTGCCGAAGACGCCGAAGAGCTCGCGGAACAATGCGGCCGAGTGGAACAACGGTGAGAACCACGCCAGGGGCTGTGCCCAGCCCGGCAAGGTGTCGATCGGGAAGAAGATGCCGGAGAAGAGGAACATCGGCGTCATGAACAGCGTGAAGTAGAAGCTGAACAGATCGATCGTGGGGATGAACGACGTGAACGTGAGCCCGATCATCGCGAAGCAGAAACCCATCGCCGCGGCAGCAAGCGGCGCGGCGAGCGCCCACCAGCTATCGACCAGCCCGAAGGTCGTGGCGATCAGCACGAAAGGAAGCGCGTAAAGCAGCGACCGCGTGAGTGCCCACATCAGTTCTCCCACCACCACATCCTCGGGAGATAGTGGCGTCACCGTCACCGCGTCGTAGAGCTTCTCGAAATGGAGCTTCACGAAAACGTTGAACGTCACGTCGAAGGACGCCCCGTACATCGCCGACGTCGCCGCTAATCCGGGCGCGATGTACGAGGCGTACTCGACACCACCGATCGTGTCGATGAACTTCCCCAAACCGAAACCGATCGCGAGGAGATAGAAGAACGGTTCGAAGAAGTTCGGAAGGATGTTCATCTGCCACGAGTGGGAGTACGCGGTCGCGTTCCGCCACCAGAGACGGAAGGCGTTCGGTAGACGAACGTCCGGCACGCGGTAGGCCTGGCGCAGACCTAACGGTGACGGCAACGCCCCGGGAGGCTTCACTCCTCGAGTCTCCTTCCGGTGAGCTTGAGGAAGACGTCCTCCAGCCCGGCCTGTCTGAACGTCGCGCTCTCGTAATCCACGGAGGCGTCGTTGATCGTCTTCAGGAGCGTCTCCCCGCTGTCGGTGTGAAGGATCATCCGATCGGCAGTCACCTCGAATGAGGCCGCGTAATCGGCCACTCGATCTCGCATACGTTCGAGGGCACCGTCATCCGCCGCCGTGAGCTCCAGGACCTCGGGCGCGACGTGCTCGGCGATGAGCGCCGCGGGGCTGCCTTCTACGAGGATCCGCCCTTGGTGCATGATGACCAGACGGTCGCATAGCTGCGCCGCCTCCTCCATGTAATGGGTCGTGATGACGAGGGTTACGCCCCGCCTCTTCAGGTCCCGCAGCTTCTCCCATACGAGGTGACGCGCCTGGGGATCGAGACCGGTGGTCGGTTCGTCGAGGATCAGCAATTCGGGTGCGTTCATGAGCGCGCGGGCGATGAGCAGCCTGCGCTTCATGCCTCCGGAGAGGTGCTCCGTGTTCCAGTCGGCGCGATCCTCGAGTTGAACGAACGCCAGCACCTCCCGAGCGCGCTGGGTCGCGTCCGATCTCGGGATCCCGAAGTAGCGAGCGTAAACAAGCAGGTTCTCCATCACCGAGAGAACGGAGTCCAGGTTCGTCTCCTGTGGCACGACGCCGATACGCTGCTTGATCTCGCGCTCGGTGTCCATGGGGTCGAGATCGAGCACGGAGAGGACGCCCTGCGACCGCTGGGCGCGGCAGGAGATCATCCTCATCGTCGTGG